>DASXJO010000355.1:0-3124 GCA_036497385.1 Candidatus Angelobacter sp.
TGGTGGAGATCGTTGCGGAAGGCAAAGACGAGCTGATGGAAGAGTTCTTTGACAAAGGCACTATCGCAGAAGAACACCTGATCCCGGCTCTGCATGAGGCAATTAAGGAAGACAGAATTTTCCCGGTGCTGTTTGCCTCCGGACTGGGCAACATCGGAACTGACCATCTGCTGGATTTCGTAGTCGATTATTTCCCCACGGCCGCAGAACACGCTGCCGTGCATGCCGATCCAGCCACTGCTTCCGGCAATGGCCACGGGATCGACCTTCAGGTGAGTGATAAAGCCCCTACTTCGCTTTACGTTTTTAAAACGGCCAACGATCCATTCGCCGGACGCATTACTTTCTTTAAAGTATTTTCCGGCGTGGTAAAAAATGACGCTACGCTGCAGAATTTCACTCGCGGCACGTCAGAGAAGCTCGCGCATCTCTCCGTTCCGCAAGGCAAAAACCTTGTCTCGGTGATGGAACTGCATGCCGGCGACGTGGGCGCGGTGGCCAAACTCCGTGACACGCTCACCGGCGACACCATGGGCGACAAGACAAATCCCATCCGCTTTGCCGGAGTCACGCTGCCGGAGCCCGCGATTACATTTGCCATCGAGCCCAAGAGCCGCAACGATGAAGACAAGCTTTCCAATGGCCTGCACAAGCTGATGGAAGAAGATCCCATGGTGCGCTTCTTCCGCGACGAGCAGACCAAGGAATTCCTGATCGCCGGAACAGGACAGCAGCACATTGAAGTGATGGTTTCAAAGCTCAAGAAGCGCTATCACACAGAAGTGGTTTTAAAGGCGCCGAAAGTTCCGTATCGCGAAACCATTCGCGGCAAGGCCGACGTGCAGGGCCGCCACAAAAAGCAGAGCGGCGGGCACGGGCAATACGGCGACTGCAAAATCAAAATGGAACCGCTGGAGCGCGGCAAGAATTTTGAATTTGTGAATGACATCTTCGGTGGCGCCATCCCCAGGAACTACATTCCCGCGGTGGAAAAAGGAATTGTGGAAGCGGCGGCACGCGGCTATCTGGCTGGATTTCCCGTAGTGGATTTCCGCGTGATCCTCTATGACGGCAGCTACCATGACGTGGACTCGAACGAAATGTCTTTCAAGACCGCCGGTCGCATCGCGTTCAAGAAAGCCATGGAGCAGGCGAAACCCACGCTGCTGGAGCCCATCATGAAGGCGGAAATCGCCATTCCGGACGAATTCGCTGGAAGCATCATGGGCGACCTCAATTCGCGCCGGGGACGCATTCAGGGCATGGACAACAAAGCCGGAAAGACCATCGTCAAGGCGGAAGTCCCGATGGCGGAGATGCTGACCTATGGCGCTGACCTGACTTCGATGACGCAGGGCCGCGGCACCTTCAACATGGAAATGTCACACTATGACTACGTGCCGGCAGTGTTCCAGGAAAAGATTATCGCGCACTATAAGGCCGAACGCGGAGAACTGGTGGAAGTAGAAGAGTAAGCGGATTTTTCTTGTCCCGAAGCGAAGCGAGGGAACCCTGTAGCCGCAGGAATTTGAGCCGCGAATGCGCGCGAACGAACACGAATAGGAAAATAAGTTTGTCTCATCGCTTGGTGTTCGGAGAACGCTATCGCCGAACGGCAACTCAGTAACGTGGGCCGTTACTTTCGCTTATCGTGGTCGCCATCCGCAGCCACTAACAATTCAAAGCGCACATCATCAGAACACTTTGCGCAAAGCGGGAATTCGTCTCCCGCTTTGAAGCTGGCCCGGTGAGGGAGGCGGTGTTCCGCGTGCGAGACTTTATATATCCCCGCCTTGGGAACTGCTTGTCCAGGTTTGTAAACAGTCTTGCTGGAATCGGAATCCATGCGCTCGACCGAGTTGCATGGGGAACGTAGAGGTTGGAATCTCCATCTTGTGGGAAGGGTTGTCCGTTTCGGGTGGATCTTCCTGAAAGTCCGGATCTTCTGAGATGTGCGGGACCAGCTCCAGAATTTTGTAACGGACCATTTCTCCGCAGCGTCGGCAAAAAGGGAAGATGGAGTGGCGCATCAGAATCACGCTCGCGCGCGGCTCGTCTTGATGGCATATCTCATAGATACCTGACTGTTCGATCAGCTCTCCCGGAGCCAGTGTGCAATCGCTCTGATCAAATGCTTCAATGTTCGTGTCATTCAATTCCATAATGGTTTCTTTTTCGTGTCCTTCCTTCCGCCCCGAAGGCGCGCTGCGCACAGGAGCTACTCGGCCAATCACTGGGATGCGTTCAATGCATGTACAAGTTGGAGCACTCAGGTTTAGACAAAAAGTTTTGGGATTTCCTTTTTGAGGCAACCCAAGCTGCACGGCGGGGCTTGATAAGGATTCATCGCTGCCGCGATGAACGTCTGCCTAAAGGCCCGCGATTCGCAAGCGAATCGCTAGACGCTGATACAAGTAATGGCTCAGTTTGAGAAAGCTGACCCATTACCCGAATATCAAATTTGAAATTTTGTATTTACAATCATTCCCCTATGCCGACCACCAATCATCAGTTCCGTCTGGCTGCCCGTCCCGTGGGCTTGCCCAAACGCAGCGACTTCAATTACACGGAAGAGCCTGTGCGCGATCCCGGCGCGGGAGAGATTCTGGTGAAGATTCTGTATGTCTCTCTGGATCCGGCAATGCGCGGCTGGATGAATGAAGGCAAGTCATATATCCCGCCGGTTGGAATCGGCGAGGTGATGCGGGCAGGCGCTGTTGGCCGTGTGATCGCGTCACAGAACCCGGGCTTTGCTGTTGGCGATCACGTCGTGGGGATGTTCGGCATGCAGGAATACGCGTTGTCAGACGGCAAGGGCGTGAACAAGGTCGATCCCAGGCTGGCGCCGCTGCCGGTATTTCTGGGCACGCTCGGAATGCCCGGATTGACTGCTTACTTTGGTCTGCTGGAAGTTGGAGCGCTCAAATCTGGTGACACAGTGGTCGTGTCTGGCGCGGCCGGAGCGGTCGGTATGCCCGTGGGACAGATTGCCAAAATCAAAGGCGCGCGGGCCGTGGGGCTGGCCGGCAGCCCGGAAAAGTGCAAGTACGTGGTTGAAGAGTTGGGCTTTGATGCCTGCATCAACTACAAGACTGAAGACGTGAAAGCTGCGCTGCGGCAGCAC
>DASXJO010000356.1:0-5002 GCA_036497385.1 Candidatus Angelobacter sp.
GTTGCTTCAAGTTCCGCTTCATTCAAAGGTGGCATTGCTCGCTTGATGCAGCCGAGCTAATCCTTCCGGTCTCACGGAACTTGGTGGGATGCAGAGCCCGGAACTCGTTTAAATAATGAAGCGATCGGCGGCTGCAGGAGCAACCGCCAAGGCAAATCTCAGCTCACCATAGACTTATGGATGGGAATCCGCTGCGTTCCCGTGACTGGCCTGGACAGCGTGATGCTGCAGTCCGCTCCCCACCGGGATAATAGCGCCGACCCGAACCAGACCGTAAACGAGCCCAATAAGAATGACCAACAGTAAACCGCCCCAGAGAGTGAGCTGCATTAGCTCGCGTGACGATAGATTTCCTTTGTGTTTAGTGCGCCCCATGATTTCTCCACCCCAGTGAAAGAGCAATCAGCTCTTACCGGGACCTTAAAGGTCAATAAAAACGCCGAGATTTCACGCACACGAACAAAGACCCACGGTGCGAAGAATTGGCGAATATTTAGGAGGGGTTCGTACGGAACTAGCACCTTAGCGGAGAGCCAAGGCGATCAATGAGATCAGACAAACTGGAGTTTGTGTTTACATCATTAGAATGGTCGATGCGCTGCTTGTAGAAAAACCCTGCACGAAACACCTTGGCGACCATTGCCGATTTCAAGCACATCGGGTTGGCAACAATCTGAATTCTCTTACCCGCAACCACCGTGAACTCAATGGTTACGCCCGTGGTCGGGTCGCCATCATTATCGTTATCGATAACGATGCAGAAAAGGTTCACCGAAGCCGTGAGCACAAAAATCAGCCCCAGCAACGCCCACCGTAGATATTTCTGAATCGTTCGCATCGAATTCAAACCCGCAGCCGACAAATGGCCTGCGCCTTAAAGAGTATATCGTGACAGAAACGAATTAGCCTTACCTAAAATAAACATTAGAAACTCTTAAGTGCAGCTGCTTCTGACGTTCCTACTCCTTTTCGCAGCCGTAGTCCCGACCTTCGCTGTTGAAAAACTCAATACCGCTTTTTCAAGGATGGCCGACAACCTTGCCGAGCGTTTCCGTCTTCGACCCAATCGGCCGTCAAACCTCTCCATGCGCTGAACAGTGTCGAAGGCCACTTTTCGACTTCTTCGACAGCTCTCTTTGCGACCAGCCCAAAAGAACGCGCGCAGCCCTTATCTGGCTTCCACTTATAATGATCACGGTTCAAATGCTATCGCGAGCGCGCGGAAGCCCAAATGCTCGGGCGAGATTTCAACCCGGTCGTGATCCTGTAAAGGCTCTAAGCGAATCGGCGATCCTGGGTTGGCCGGCCGTTCTCCGCAAGGAACAAATCCGCGTCGGTCTGGCGCAGCCGCTTCAGCAGGTCCTCCCACAAATTTTCAATGATGGGAATCTTTGCCAGTTCGTTCTTGGCAGTGAGCGCGTGCTCCGGTTTGATGGCGTGAGGCGTGAGCCCTGTGGCTTTGGCGGCAGCGGCGACTCCGATGTTGCGCTGGCACATGCCTTCCAGCAACATCATGCGAAACAGCGCAGATTGGATACTGGGACCGGTAGTGATAGCGCCATGATTCGGCAGCAGCACTACTGGCTTTTTGCCCAATGCCTGGGCATAAGGACGCAAGCGATCTTCTGATTGCGCCAAGCCAGTGAAATCTTCGTCCACAATCGCGACGTCGTCAGCCAGCAGGCAGCTTTCCTGATCAAATGTTTGAGGCAATTTGCGGAACGTAGTCCACGTCACGGTGTTAGGCGGATGTGTATGCGCCACAGCACCGATATGCGGGTTGTAGCGATGGATCACCCCATGAAGATGGATCGTCTCGTTCACGTAGGGCTTGATCGAAGGATCGTGCTCAATCACGTTGCCCTGGAAGTCCATCGTAAGGACATCGGCCGGCGTCATGGTGGCAAACGATGGCCCAAAACGGTTCACCAGCATCCGATCTTCACCGGCGGTTATGCTGAGATGTCCGGCGTTTACCTACGCTCAGACCAAAGCGGAATAGCAGCCGCGCAGCGCAGCAGAGATCAAACTTCAATGCATCCAAATTCATCAGTTCCTCCAACACACGTCCACCTTGGACAACAAAACTCTAGCTGCGGGTGTGACCTCTGCCAGTTGCTTATTTGCCTTCGTCCTGGTGCTTCACAAGATGCATGTAGTCTTCCCGAGCGGGCAGGAAGAAATCCAGGTTCATTACCGGCTCCGTTCCGAGCGGCTCAATGTAATGCACCACACCGGCAGGAATAACCAGAAAAGATCCTGCTCCAACTTCATGGCCAACATCGCCCACATGATAAATGGCGCGCCCACTCACGATATAGGCCATCTGCTCAAACGTATGGCTGTGCGGGTTTAACTTCATGCCGGGATGGCATTCGTTCATCACCATCATCATGTCTTTCCACTTGAAGCCCTTGCGCGTGATTCCAGCGCGCACCACTTCAGAAGGAATGTTCTCCCAGTTGTAAGCCTTGCCGCTCGATTTCTGTTCTGTTTTGGCGCTACTCATCTGTTCATGCTCCTTTTTTTGCCGGCAAATGCCGTTCGGCGGTTTCTTCCAGGCCCAGCAACGCTTCCGCATTCTTCTTGATCATGAATTCGATTTCGTGTTCTTTGATGCCAATATCCAAAAGCTTCTCCACGGTATAACGCAGTCCTTCCACTGGCAGGGGATTATTTTTCTGTCCGAGATCAGAGCCCAGAAGCGTGTGCTCCGGCCCTACTAATTCGACCCACCGCTTGAGCCGGTCAAAATCCCAGAAATGAAATGTGGATTCCGGATGGTACATGCACATGGAGTGTTCAATGTAAGCGCCGAGCCGGACAAACTCCTGCACGTCCTGCTCGCTCGCATCGATCACGAAATCAGGATGGTTGATCAGCATGCGGCGCACGCCAACTTCTTTGGCTCCGCGCAGCAGAGCCAGCGCTTCCGGCACAGAAACATGTCCTGAGGACAAAATTGCGTCAGCTTCGGCGATCAACTCCAGAATCAATCGCGCTTGAGGAAGAAGCTCGCCCTTCTCATCCAGCACCTTTACCGGGATGTCCGGCAGCTCGCGGCCCACCTGCGACGGGAACTTCATGTGCGGCTGCGCCTCGTGGTGCTTAATATGGTTTATGGATGAGATTGTGGGGAACCACACAATCTTTCCGCCCATACGCAAGGTCATATCGACAATATAAGGATTCAGGCCGCCCACATAGCTATTGAGGACCACGCCGCCAAACACCTGGGTAGGAATGTCCTTGAGATCATGGTTTTTCAATGGCACCAGTTCCGGCGCGGTGGTGTGATGGTGGCTCTTGATCACAATGGCGCGCATCCCGGCCTGCGCCGCTTGCTGCGCCGCTTCAACAGCATCAAGGGGCCGTGGGAAAAGTGATGGCGCAGGATGGATGTGCAGATCGATTGATCCCTGTAAGAGTCGTGCAACCGCGTCCATGGTTCCTCCTGGTTTAGAAATAAATGCCTTACCAGCCAAAGCCTGGCAACCCCGCGTCCTGCGCTGATCCCCATGGCTCCAGAGTTGAGGTAGCGTGTTCGGCGGCTGGAGCCAGTTTCCGGTAGTTGCGATCAAAATAAACCAGCGGATCCGGCGACTTGTCCTTAAGTTCGCACTGCAGCACACGCCCCACAAAAATCATGTGGTCAGCCACCCGCAATGACTGTTCCGCCTGGCATAAAAACCAGCCCAGGGCGTTTGGCAGCAGCGGGATTTGCCGATCGGGTGTTGGTGAATACTTCACGTCTTGAAAGTGCGAACTGCGGGAAGCGAACTGTTCGGCATATCTACGGCCTGTATGCGGCAGCAAGTGCACGGCAAATGCGCCTGTTTCCGCCACGCCCTGCGCGGTTCGTGAAGCCGCTGTCAGTGAAATCAGCAGCATCGGCGGCGACGCCGAAACGGAACAAACGGCTGTGGCCGTCAATCCCACCGGCTCCCCACCCAGTGAACTGGTAATAATAGTCACACCTGAGGCTAGATGCCGGATGACATCGCGAAATGCCTCAGCCTCCGCGCTTGCGCCCGGCGCAGAAGGTATGATCTTGCGGCTTTCAGGCTGTGACATGGCTCTTCTCTCGCGTAGCTCCGCTCTTCTGCTGCTCGCGCTTGTCCCACTCGGCCGTGCGTTGTGCAAAGTCCCACACCCGCTGCTTGAGCTCCTGCTGCCTGGGATAATTCTGGTAGCGCAGCATGGCCAGTCGCCACGGATCGCCGGAAAAATAACGTTCATAAAGGGTCTGGCGTCCGGCAAACGAGGAGCAGGAAAGGTCCCAGGCAATGCGGAAGAGTTCAATACGTTTATCCGCCGCAACGGTGGCGCCCTGGTAATAGCGCTCCACGTCCTCAGCGCGCTCGCCCGAAAGTTCTTCATGGCTCGGCACCATCACCAAGCCGCTTGCTCCCAGTATCTGGATGATCTCTACAAGCCGCGGATAAAGCTGCGGAAACAGGGTGCGTACGGTGAGCAGCGGCTGCTCGTTCGGCAGCACGGTGCCGTTTGGGCCGGGCACGCAATCAACTTCTGATGCGCGGATACAGCTCCGCACCAGTTCCACCGTGTTGATCATTTCGTGGAGATGGTTCTGCACGTGCTGAAATCCGCCGATACCCACTGCATCCGCCATGTTCAGTGCCACGCCGAGCAGAAACTCTGCCTTAGCCAAATTTTTGGTGGCGAATTGATGCATGATCTGGTTCATGGTCCCCGTCTCGGCGAACATGCCGTTGCCGAGCTTCGGCTCCTGATAAATGAAGACGCGTTCCCACGGAACCAGCACATTGTCGAAAATGGCGACGCAGTCCATCTCGTCCAGACGTGCCGAGAACGGGTAATCCTGTACACGGCCGCCCTGCGGGGTGATCGCCGGACGGCAAATGAAACGCAGCCCCTTGGTTGCCATGGGAATGGAAAATGCGAACGCGTATGGCCGTGCTTCGTCCGAAAGCTGCAGGAACGTAGAAGGAAAGACAGCTATGTCATTGGAAAACGGCGC
>DASXJO010000357.1:0-2261 GCA_036497385.1 Candidatus Angelobacter sp.
CCTGCTGGCGAAGATCCTGTGAGGTGCTTTTTGCCATGCCAAGTCGATTATACGAATTTCAGGGACGATCCACGCCAATGGCAGCCAGCTTGATAACAAGGATCGCCTATAGCTGTTTCTTCAATTCATGCAGCAGGTTCAGCGCCTCAAGCGGCGTCAAATTGTTCAAGTCCGCATCCCGAAGCCGGTCCACAATCTTTTGCGATAGCGGTGTGAACATGGTCAACTGCATCTCCGGCTCAGGTTCGCGAGCGCCGGGAGAGAGATGCGCTGTGGTCTGCTGCTCGGCGTTCTCATGCTCGTGCAGCACCTCGCGTGCGCGGATTACGACTTCTGGCGGCAGCCCCGCCAGTTTGCCCACTTCAATGCCATAGCTGCGGTCCGCCGCTCCCGGTTCCACTTTGCGCAGAAATACGATGCCACCGGCGTTCTCTTTCACCGATACATGAAAATTCTTCACGCCTTCAAGTCGCTCAAGTTCCGTGAGCTCATGATAGTGCGTGGCAAAGAGCGTTTTCGCCCGGCTGGTGGAGTGGATGTACTCGACCACCGCCCAGGCGATCGCGAGCCCATCATAGGTTGAGGTGCCGCGGCCAATTTCATCGAGCAAAATAAGTGAACGCGACGTGGCTGTGTTCAGGATTGCCGCCGTCTCTGTCATCTCCACCATAAAGGTGGAGCGGCCGCGGGCAAGATTGTCGCTGGCGCCGATGCGAGTAAAGATGCGATCAATCACGGGCAGGCGGGCCGATCGCGCCGGAACAAAGCCGCCCATCTGCGCCATCAAGACCGTGAGCGCTGTCTGCCGCAGATATGTTGATTTGCCGCCCATGTTCGGGCCGGTGATCAGCAGAATGCTGTGGCTGCTGGAGTTCAAGTAAAGATCATTGGGCACAAAACGATCATTGCTGCCGGTAAGCTCCAGTTGCTCCAGCACGGCATGGCGGCCGCCAATGATCTCCAATTCGTCAGACTCCGTAGCAGGATTCTCCGCGCGTTTTTCCTCGGACGGTTCTGCGGGTTTGGCTGAGAACTGCGGTCGGCAGTAACCCCGGTTCTGCGCGATGAATGCCAGCGAGGCGAGTACATCCATTTCCGCCAGCGCCAATGAGGTCTGCCGGATGCGCCTTGCTTCGGCGGCTATGGCGGTGCGCAGCTCGGTAAACAGTCGCCGCTCGATCTCGACAATCTTCTCCTGCGCATCCAGGACTTTGGCTTCATACTCTTTCAGCTCAGGCGTGGTGAAGCGCTCAGCATTCACCAGCGTCTGCTTGCGCTCGTAATCCTGCGGCGTGTGATGCAGGTTGGCCTTGCTGATCTCAATGTAATAACCAAAAACAGAATTGAACTTTACCTTGAGCGAGTTAATGCCGGTGCTTTTGCGTTCGCGTTCCTCAATCTGCGCGATATATTGCTTGCTGTTGCGGCTGAGATTGCGCAGGTCATCGAGTTCTTTATCGACGTCAGGCTGGATCACGCCGCCATCGGCCAGCGTGAGCGGGGGCTCGGCGACGACCGTCTTTTCAATGCGCTCGCGCAGATCGGCCATTTCGTCCAGCAAATTATTCAGCTCTGCCAGACGCGTGGCATCTAACCGTGCCAGCGCAACCTTGATTCTCGGGACACGATTTAAGCTGGCGCACAGCGCTAGCACGTCGCGCGGATTCGCAGTCTCAAGCGTCACACGGCTCAGCAGCCGTTCGATGTCGAGTACACCTTCCAGCGCTCGCCGCAACTCCTCGCGAGCAACAAATTCCTTTACTCCGGCTTCCACGGCGTCCAGACGCCAATTGATCTCGCCAATTTCGATGGAAGGCCGCAGCATCCATGAGCGCAGCAGGCGCTTGCCCATGGGCGTGAGCGTGGCATCAAGCGCGCGGAACAGCGTGACCTCGCTGCTGGTATTGGCAAACAGCGGCTCCACTAGTTCCAGGTTGCGGACGGTAACGGCATCGAGCACCAGATATTCCTGGCGATCATAAAAGCCAATGCGGTCCACGTGTTCCAGCGTGCCGCGCTGCGTGGAGCGGACGTAATGCAGAATCGCTCCCGCAGCCGTAGCCGCCGCGGGCCGCCCCTGCAAGCCAAAACCTTCCAGTGACAGCACACCCAGCTTGTTTTCCAGCAGAGGCACGGCATAATCGGGACTGAAGACCCAGTCTTCCAGCGGCGTTTCAGTGAAGCGCATCGCGCCGCCAGTCTGCTGTAAGGCCGCGCCGGTTCCGGACTGATTACTCTGTGTCTGGCCCGATTGATCTTTG
>DASXJO010000358.1:0-4687 GCA_036497385.1 Candidatus Angelobacter sp.
CAGATTGCCAAAATCAAAGGCGCGCGGGCCGTGGGGCTGGCCGGCAGCCCGGAAAAGTGCAAGTACGTGGTTGAAGAGTTGGGCTTTGATGCCTGCATCAACTACAAGACTGAAGACGTGAAAGCTGCGCTGCGGCAGCACTGCCCGAACGGCATCAATGTGTATTTTGATAACGTGGGAGGCGAGATTCTGGATGCGGCCCTGGCCCAACTGGCGCGTGGCGCGCGCGTGGTGATTTGCGGCGCAATCTCACAGTACAACTCCACCAGCGGCGTGAAAGGCCCGCAGAACTATCTTTCACTGCTGGTGAACAGCGCTCGGATGGAAGGGTTTGTGGTCTTCAATTATGCCGCGCGCTATGGCGAGGCATTGCGTGAAATGGGCGGCTGGCGCGCCGCCGGTAAACTGAAATCGCGCGAAGATGTTGTCGCCGGGCTGGAAACATTTCCGGAAACGCTGCTCAAGCTGTTCACCGGCGAGAATTTCGGCAAGCTGGTGCTGAAAGTCGCGGACGCTTAGGCCTTGCCGCCATCAAGCACCGCCCGAATCTGCTTTGCGAACTCCGCGCTCTCGCGGTCGCCGGTGACCAGTTCAATTTGTTTGGGGCTGCTCACGCCGATTTTCAATTGCACAGCGCGCGCAATCTGCTCCTGATCGAAGATCGCGCCCTTGCTTACTTCCGGTGTGGTGCCAAAGTGGCGAAGCAACGCCACGCCCACAGCGTCAATGGCCACGCGGTCCGTCCCGGCAAGAATCACGTTGGACTGCACCATCTTGCCCTGATCGGGACCACCGTTGGTGAATGCCTGGACGCCGTCCAGCAAAATCAGGTCAGGTTTGTACGCGGTATTAATTTCGGCGATCATGCGGCGCTGGTTCGGCGAAGAATGCAGCTCTCGCATGAAGTTATAAGAATTTCCCGGGACAAGCTTGGCCGCGAATCCGACGGAATTCTTGAGCGACAGCGTAAAATGTCCGCCAAAGCGATGCGTCTTGAGGCAGCAAGTCTGGACCACGCCTCCGGCCTTGCGCACGACGCGCGGCAAGGCAAAGCCCTGCTCCCAGTGGCTGTCCTGCGGCTTGAGCAGTTCCCAATCGTCTGAAGTGAGTTCATCAAAGACCACAACTTTTGCGCCGAGTTCTTTGCCGATCTGGAATGCGCTTTTCTTGCCCATGACCTCGCGCGTGTCACCCATGCCGCTGCGGTCGCCCAGCGTAAGCGGCCCTGCGCCCATGGCTTTGAGCTGGCGCATAAGAGCGATGAGCGTGTCTTCACTGGTTGAGCCCGGAGTGGGATCAGAGCTGTTGAAGTTTGGCTTGATGAACAAATCTTTGCCGCCGAATTTATTCATGCCCAGCAGCTCGATAGCGCGCTTTACTCCGGCAGCTCGGTCCGTGGTCTTGACGAAGGCAACGTGCGAAACAGAAGGCGCTGCGTCAAATGCGTGGAGCAAGGACGGGGCAAAAATCGCGGCGCCTACCGTGGTGGAAGCATCTTTGAGGAACTGTCTGCGATTCATGGGAATCTCCCCTCGTGCGATTCGCTTCAACTATTGGACACCCCTCGCCGGATGGAACGCAAGTGACGAAATGCTCTATTCATAACGCAACGCCACCGTGGGATTGACTCTGGTGGCGCGTCGAGCAGGAATATAACACGCCGTTAATGCTACGGCTGTCAGCAGCACGGCCACAGCGATCATGGTAAAGGGCTCAACCAGGCCGATCTGGAACAGGAAGCTGGAGAGCACGCGAGCAAAAACCGCTCCGGCCACAAGGCCGATGACCACGCCGATGAGCGTGAGGCGGAGCCCATCCCCGATGACCAGATGGAATATCTGCCCGGGAGTTGAGCCCAGAGCCATGCGGGTACCGATTTCGCGCGTACGCTGGCTTACGGAAAATGCCATTACGCCGTAAATGCCGACGGCGGCGATCAGCAGAGCCAAGCCGGCAAGAATCGCCAGCAGGACGGTGCGAAAGCGGGGCTGCGCGACGGAAGCGGAAAGATTTTCTTCCATGGTGCGGATCTTCACCAGCGGCTGGTTGGGATCGATCTCATGGACCGCACTGGTTAAGGACGAAGCAAGTGTGCGCGGGTCGCCGGAGGTGCGCAACACGAGAGAAAGATTGAAGACCGGCAATTCTTTAATCGTCTGGTGATAAGGGACATACATTTCCGTGGGAGCTTCGCTGGCCAGAGATTGTTTTACGTCGCCCACAACGCCGATCACTTCCATCCAGGGCTGGTCTTTATCTGGCGTGGCGCCAAGCTGCAGACGCTTCCCCAGCGGTGATTCATTGGGAAAGTATGTTTTCGCCATCGTAGTGTTGATCACCACAACTGGCGGCGTGTTCTCACGGTCTGCGTCGGTGATTAACCGGCCGTTCAGCAGAGGAATGCCCAGGGTCTTTAAGTAATCAGGGCTCACCACGCGGTAGTTAGCCATGATGTATTCGCCGGGATTTTTGGGTGGACGGTTCTCAATATTGAAGTGAATGATCGACCCTGCTCCGCTCACCGGCAGGAAGGATGCAGCTCCGGCAGAGCGGACTCCGGGCAACACAGCAGCGCGCTCAACTACTCGATCGAAAAAAGCGTTGCGCTCGGTCTTGTCAGGATGGGCGGCGGGCGAGACCAGAAGATCGGCGATGAGGATGTGATCAACGCTGAAGCCCGGCGCGACGCGAGAGAGGCGATCAAAACTGCGAATGAGCAGCCCAGCGCAGACGAGTAAGAGCATGGCAAGCGCGATTTCACTCACCACCAGCACGCCACGGAGCTTCATCACGCCGGTTCCCACAGCGCCGCGATCAGTTTCATTGAGCGCGGAGCGCAGGTCAAGTCCGGCCATGTGCAGCGCCGGCGCAAGGCCGAAAAGCATTCCGCAAACCACGGCGAGCAGCGTGGTAAACAAAAGCACCGTGGAGTTAATTCCGACGTCACTGCTGGCGGGAAGACTTGTACCACCGAGATGGACAAGCGCAGGAACGGCTGCATTGGCAAGAAGCAAGCCGAGGCCGGCACCAATCAAGGCCAGCAAAATGCTTTCCGTCAGTACCAGGCGGACAACGCGCCATCGGCTAGCGCCAATGGCTGTGCGCACGGCAATCTCTCTTTTTCGTGCCGTGGCGCGGGCGAGCAGCAGATTGGCCACATTCGTGCACGCAATCAGCAGAACGAAGCCCACAGCGCCAAGGATCATCAGCAACGCGGGCCGGACATTATCGACCAGTTGGGCCTGCATCTGGTTCACGATGATCGAAGTGCCAGTGTCGAAATCTGGATATTGCTGTTCCAGGCGCTTGGCGATGGTCGTCATCTCAGAGCGGGCCTGCTCCAGCGTTACACCTGGCTTGAGTCGCGCGAGCGGCAAAATGCCGGGATGCCACGAGCGATCGTCCGGCAAGGTCTTGGCCCAGGGCTCAAACGGTAGGACAACATCAGGCGTCTGTTGCAGCACCTGGAAGCTGGCGGGCAGAATTCCGACCACGGTGTAAGGCTTGTTATCAAGCGTGAGAGGCTGGCCGAGAACATTTTCAGCACCGGCAAAGCGGTGCTGCCAGAGTCCGTAACTGATCATGGCTACTCCGGGCGCGCCCTGTTTATCTTCTTGCGGCAGGAAGGTGCGTCCGCGAGCGGCCTGGATGCCCAGCAGATCAAAGACGTTCGCAGTGAGCATTTGGCCCGTGAGGCGCTCGGGATCACCCGAGCCGGTGAGCGTGACGCCCAGATTACGCACCGCACCCATGGCGGTGAATGACTGGCTCTGATCGCGCCAGTCAACAAAATTCTGATACGAAACGGACAGGAGAGGAAAACGCGGCGTGTGCTCTGAAAGCAGGACAAGCTGCGCGGGATCACGATACGGCAGTGGCCGCAGCAGCACGGCGTCAATCACGGTGAAAATCGCGGTGTTCGCGCCGATGCCGAGCGCCAAAGTGATGATGGCGATGGCGGTGAATCCGGGCGTGGAGCGAAGCCGGCGAAGAGCGTAACGGATGTCGTGGAACAGAATGGTCATAAAGAGGCGCTGGAATTCTAGCTTAAGTGTTGAAGTTTAGACGGATAAAGTTGCCGGATGTTACCTTGGCCAACGCCAGCGACGAACGGAGTTGAACATGCGGACGAATGCGTTTGCACAAGCATTGTGCTGAACCTGAAGAGCAGCGGAGCCGATTCCTCGCTCCTCACCTTGGGCGTTCGCAAGATTGTGACGGCAACGCTGGTCGGACACTCGGAACAGCATGTCATTGTCTTGGCAGAATGAAAGCCCCTCAGTACTGTGGACCAGGGGATGACAGGATCGGGAAAAGCCATGAACACGGAAAGCACGGAGGAAGCGGTGGGCGGAGAACCGCAAAGTCGGAACACAGGCAAGAGTGCCTGCGCCGACAAAGATCAGTTGAATCGGTTAGAATAAAGGCTGCTGGCCGAATGCCCGGGTTGCTTTCCTGGGTGCTGGCGTTGACATATTTGGGCCAAGTTGGGTATTCTTAAACCTTCACTGCTCTGCAGTTGGCCCGCCTTGTGTCTTCCCCGTCAGGAAGTAAGTGGCGTCATCGAGCGGTCTTTCTTAGTGCTTTTATTCTCAGGAGTTTGGAAATGGTAACCCGTTTTCCAGGCGGGCAGGACATTGCGCGCAAATGGTTTGTGGTGGATGCCTCAGGGCAGACGCTGGGTCGC
>DASXJO010000359.1:0-1903 GCA_036497385.1 Candidatus Angelobacter sp.
GCTCTGCCACTCTTCATATCGAGAAAACTTCTGTTGGATTCGGACGCGTACCGTCAGTTCCCCCAACGGATCACGAAGGCTGATGAAACCGAAGCGCACTATCCTGTGTGTAGATGACAACGAGCAATCGCTTTCCCACCGTAAAATCATGCTGGAGACGCGCGGCTACCGCGTAGCCAATTTCAGCCGGGGAGAAGACGCCATGGCTCGCTTCTCGCAAGGTGGAATTGATCTGGTGATTGCCGATATGGCGATGCCCGGCCTGGACGGGCCGCAACTCATTGCGAAAATCAAAGAAGTGTCACCGCAAACTCCCGCCATTCTTATTTCCAGCAAGGTTCGCATTTACGATCACGATTCCAAAGCGGATGTGTTCCTCACCAAGGGCATGTACGCTCCCGCCGACCTGCTGGAGCGGGTTCGCGTGTTGCTGGTGCGCAAGCGTGGTCCCAAGCGATTGCAGCACCGGTCTTCTGTCCTGCCTCACCACATCGGCGTGGCCTGAGAACTGGAACTACTGGACGCGCGGGGAGCAGTACCCCACTCCTCGCGCTCGCGTGCCGTTCGTGTAAGATTCCCTTCAGGCATGGCCGCATTCATTGAAGCTAGAGAGCTCTGCAAGACCTATCATGTGGGCAAAATCGAGGTGCAAGCGTTGCGCGGCATCTCCTTCAGCGTGCAGAAGGGCGAGTTCGTCAGTGTTGTAGGCCCTTCCGGAAGCGGCAAATCAACCCTTTTTTACCTGCTCGGGGGCCTGACCCGGGCCGATGGCGGCAGTGTGGTGCTGGACGGGGATGACCTGGCGAAACTCTCGGATGCCGAGCGAACGCGCATGCGGAAGCGGAAGATCGGATTTGTTTTTCAGAAGTTCAACCTGCTTCCCACGCTGGACGCCCGGTCGAACATAATGATCGCGCGAGAAATCGCGGGTAACGGGCATTTCGATGCCGCTTATTTCGACCGCATCACGGAACTTTTGGGGTTGAGCAAACGACTGGCGCATCGTCCCTCGGAGTTGTCCGGGGGAGAACAGCAGCGCGTTGCGCTGGCTAGAGCGCTGATCAACAAACCAGCGGTGGTGCTGGCAGATGAACCCACAGGGAATCTGGACTCCAAGAATTCCGATATCGTGCTGCAGATGTTGCGCCGCTCAAACCAGGAACTGGGGCAGACAGTGCTGATGATCACCCACAATCCCGAGGCAGCATCCTTTGGCGACCGCATCATTCACATGCGGGATGGACAGATTGTACGGCCGGAAGATGATCCTCAGTGGAAGGCGCACTAGAGCCGCTGGGCGGCGGCGTGCATTCGCGATGATATCCTGAACAGACCACCACATTTCTAGAGGGCTGTCTTCTTTCATGGCTGATCCGGTCACCTCCAAAACCAGCGTTCCTGAAACTTCAGCGGCCGAAGGCAACGAGTCCTTTGGCGAAATTCTGTCTCAATTCCAGAAGAGCCACTCGCATAGAACTGAGGACAAAAGACAGCTCGAAGCTACTGTCATTGCGGTAACCGAGGAGTCGATCTTTTTTGATATCGGCTTCAAGTCGGAAGGCATTTTGCCGCTCTCCGCCCTGCAAGGGGAGGTGCTCAAAGCCGGCGACAAGGCGCTGGTCACCGTCAAAGGGCGCGATCTGGACGGTTATTACGAGCTTTCCCGATTCAAAGTCGAACGCCCGATGGATTGGAGCGCGCTGGAGAAAGCGTTCGCTGAAAAATCGGCGGTGTTGGGCACGGTCACGGCGGTGGTGAAGGGCGGCTTCAGCGTGGATGTGGGCGTGCGCGCGTTTATGCCCGCATCACGCAGCGGTGTGCGCGAAGCCGCTGAGATGGAGAAGTTGGTCGGACAGGAAATCCGCTGCCGGATCATCAAGCTCGACGTCACAGATGAGGACGT
>DASXJO010000360.1:0-2752 GCA_036497385.1 Candidatus Angelobacter sp.
TTTACTGAAGCGGTAATCACGTCGCCCAGGCTGGCGTTCAGGCCGGTGTGTCCGCCCAGCGGCAGGATCATCTGCAGTCGGCGCGCCCCGCTGTTATCGGCCACATCGAGAATACTTCTCATCATGACTGCCATGGTTCAATCTCCGTTTCATTTGAAAGCAACGTAAAACTGCCGCTCTCGACTTGCTTAATTTCTTCTTGGAGCTATTAGCTCTTAGCCTAATCTGTCTGTCTGGCTGAAGGCTGAATGCTAACTGCTGCTTTCCGACGCCGCTTCTTCGCCGCCCACCAGCTTGGTTTTCTGGATCACGTTTTTCAGCCGCCAGCGCTTCAGCTTCGACATGGGGCGCGTCTCTTCAATCTCCACAAAGTCGCCCACGTGCGCCGTGTTCTTTTCGTCGTGCGCGTAGAACTTCTTGGACTTGGCGACGACGCGGCGGTAGAGCGGATGCGCCTTCTTCATAATGACCTGCACCACGATGGTCTTGCTCATTTTGGTGGAGGTCACGCGGCCAATCTTGGTGCTGCGTCTGGTTTGTTTTTTCTCGGTTGTCTCTGCCATTTACTTCTTCCTCGCTTTGGCTGCGATCTTCTTCTTCGCCGGCTTGGCGGTCTTGCCCTTCGCGGCAGTCTTGGTTTTTTTCTTGGCGCTCTTGCCGGCAGCGGCCGGCTTTGCTTTTGGCATTGGCTCGGCATCGCCTGCGGCGGCTTCGGTTTTGTGGCCGTTGCTGGGCGCTGCTATGCCCAGCTCTTTTTCACGGATCACGGTATGCACGCGCGCAACGTCTTTGCGCAAGCCACGGATCTTGGTCAGGCTCTCCGTCTGCCCCATCTTGAGCTGGAACTTGAGGCGGAAGAGCTGGTCATTGAGCTCCTGCTGCTGGTGCAGCAGTTCGGCATCGGTCAGACTTCTCAGTTTTTCGACATCCATGATTTTCTCTTTGTGGCACAGGCACTCTTGCCTGTGCTTTCTTTCATTCTTCTGGACCGCAGGCACCCTCGCCTGCGATTACAATTCCAATTTGCTGTAGCCCTTAGCCTTTAGCTAAACCTGCCTTGTTCGCTGAATGCTGAGTGCTTCTTTTCTAGTGCGCATCCGCGCGGGCCACAAACTTTGTCCGCAAGCCCAGCTTGTTGGACGCCAGCCGCATTGCTTCCTGAGCATCAGTGCGGTTCACGCCTTCCATCTCAAATAGGATCTTGCCCGGACGAACCACCGCGACCCAATGGTCCGGCGCGCCCTTGCCCTTGCCCATACGGGTTTCAGCCGGCTTCTTGGTTACGGGCTTGTCCGGAAACAGGCGGATCCAAATCTTGCCGCCGCGCTTTACAAAACGCGTCATAGCCACACGGCTTGCTTCAATCTGGCGGTCCGTGATCCATCCCGGTTCCATCACCTTTAACCCGAAATCGCCGAAGGAGAGTTCTCCTCCGCGCCAGGCTTTACCGCACATACGACCGCGCTGCTGCTTGCGGTACTTAACTTTTTTCGGCATTAACATAACGTCGAGTTCCTTCTACGCTGCTTCCAGCTCTGTACGAGCCGTAGCCCTTGGCCATTAGCCTTTAGTTCACGTTGCTCTTCCCCTCTCGATAGTCAGCTAAGGGCCAAAAGCTAATGACTAAAAGCTGTTTTCTTAAAATGCTCCCGCGCCCGCGCGCTCAGGCTGCCGCTTTTTCTGCGGCAGAATGTCGCCTTTATAAACCCAGCACTTCACGCCGATGACGCCGTACGTGGTGCGAGCCTCGGAGAAACCAAAATCGATGTCGGCGCGCAGCGTGTGCAGCGGCAAACGTCCCTGCAGGTACCACTCGGAGCGCGCGATTTCATTGCCGTTCAAACGGCCAGACACGCGGACCTTGATGCCTTTGCAGCCGAAGCGCAGCGCCGAATCCACTGACTTGCGCATCGCCCGGCGGAAGCCTACGCGTTTTTCCAGCTGCAGCGCGATTCCTTCCGAAACCAGTTGCGCGTCGAGCTCCGGCTTGTGCACTTCCTGGATATCAATGAAGACATCGCGGTTCGTGCGCTTCTGCAGTTCGACCTTCAGCTTGTCGATCTCCGCGCCCTTGCGCCCGATGATGATTCCCGGACGCGCCGTACGGATGATGATCCGCAGCTTGTTGCCTGGACGCTCGATCTCGACCGAGCTCACGCCCGCGGACTTGAGCTTGTCCTTGAGCTCGTCCTTCAGCTTCACGTCTTCCAGAAGAAGCTTGTCGTAGTCTTTCTCAATGAACCAGCGCGACCGCCAGGGCTTGGTGTATCCCAGCCGAAATCCGTAAGGATGGACTTTCTGTCCCATGCATTTACCTCTTGTAATCTTTCTTCCGCGCAACTGATTGCGCTTGCAAACTGTTTTCTACTAAAAACTTTACCGCGCCGCGGCGGTCTTCTTCTTGCCCGCAGATTTCTTCTTTGCGCCAACAGCTTTCTTCTTAGCCGTGGTCTTTACCGGAGCAGCATCTTCTTCGCCGACCACCGTTGCCAGCCCCTGCTTGTTCTCCGCGCCTTTTTCCGCCAGCACGATTTCCATGTGCGAAATACGCCGCTGGTAGCGAAACGCGCGGCCCATCGGCGCCGGACGGATACGCTTCATGCGCGGCCCTTCATTGGCGATGGCGTGCTTCACGTAGAGCCGGTCCAGGTCAACGTCCATGCCTTTTTCCTGGCTCAGGTAATTCGCGTTCTCCACCGCTGAGCGCAGCAGCTGAAAAATTGCCGGAGCAATGCGCTTCTTGGTAAAGGTC
>DASXJO010000361.1:0-3706 GCA_036497385.1 Candidatus Angelobacter sp.
CGGCAAAGTGGACGGCGAGCGCACGATTGATGACATCAAGATGCGCCGCAAAGATCGCTGGAACTTCCTGTTCATTGCTGGAATGTGGTTTCAGGACCTTTATAACTACGATTTCCGCCGCACCGAGCAGTGCATTATTCCGTACGCCACGCAGGAAGGCGAAATCAGCTTTTGCGCCTATAACACCGGCGTAGGCTGGCGCAATATTATTGAAAAGATGCACATGACCGCCACACTCACCAAATGGTATGAAGAGCACGGACGTCATGAGATTTTTGCCGGCGGCAAGGCCGTGGGCTTGAACCAGAGCGCCCACAAACTGAACTTGAATGAGGAGCATGTCCGCGCCGGCCGCAACACCACGCTGGACGAACTGGGCATCGCCAAGACCGCGCGCGAAGAGAAGACGCGCGCCCGCGATGAAAAGCTCAAAAAGAGCGCGGAAGACGCACGCATGGAAGCGCTCTATCGCGAGCACATCCTGAAAGAGCCCAAGCCGGAACCGCAGGGTGGATTCATTCCTCTTGGGGCTATCGCTCCGGCCGCTCCGAAAGCAGAAGTGAAGCAGGAAAAGAAAGAAGAAGTTTTCGGCGACTAAGCTCGAAAGCTCTACCACAGAGTACACAGAGGGTCACGGAGGGATGAGTCCCAGGTGACCCTCGAACTTTTGGTGCTGGTTCTAACTTTATGGGCTGATTTTGGGGTTCACAATTTCCTCCGTGGTACTCTGTGGCCTCTGTGAATAAGATTTTTTATGCGCATCGTAATCACAATGCTGGTTTGCTTTGCGATCCTCGTCGGCTGTGCTGGCGCGCCAAAGCACCCTACATGGAAGAATGCTACTGGGGCGGAGCAGCATGAGCGCCTGATGTGGCGGGCTATCCATGATAAGGATTGGGTCAACGTGGAAGGGCATCTTTCGCCCACGTTCACCGGTGTGACGGCTGACGGCAAGATGTTTGACCGTGCCGGCTGGATGGAACAATGGAAGAGCTCAGAGCTCCGGGAGTTCTCACTGGGCGAAGTTCAAACCCAACCCGAGGGAACTGACATGAAGGTGACTTACATCTTTAGCCTTCAGCCATCCGCTAAACCCCTGCTGACCTCTTCCGGGCTGCGTGTCGTTTCCGTCTGGCAAGAAGTTAAGGGCCGCTGGATGCTCACTGCAACCTCAATGACGCCGATTCAAACCCAATAAAGTCCCTGGAGCGTGCTAATCGCACTCCTCTTGTTGGATAGGGGGAACTTGGCCGTCTTTGCTTGCTTGCGGGACCCGCAGCCTTGCCCAAAATCCTCTTTCCCCTAATTTCCTAAGTTACTAAAAATCAACTTACACATGGCAACCGGACATCGGTCGAATTTTGCCGCTGAAGCCGGGCAGATTGTAACCGGCTGCATTCATTAGGGCTAGATCTGGTTCCCGGAAAAGGGCCTGTTTGCGCAAGTAAATGGCCAAGCCGACGTTACTAAAGTTGCAGCCGTGCTGGCGTGTTTAGTACCTCCGTCACCTTTTACTTCAACTGGCTTCGATCTAGATTTGAAAGGCCGCTCATCCTCCGCGGTGGCAGGCGTATTTCATTTCGATGGGTTACTTGAATCTTATGTCATTTAAATATCGAGACAAAAAAACCGGGATGGCTGCCATGAGGACCCGCGAGTCCGGATTTTCCATGGTTGAGTTGATGATTGTTTGCGTGGTCATGGTGATTATTGCCGGCCTTGCCGTGCCGAACATTTTCCAGACATATCGGAACTATCAACTGGATTCAGCAGGCCATTCGGTTGCTAGCCTGCTACAACAGGCGCGGATGCAGGCGGTGAAGACGAATCTTCCGGCATACGCGAACTTTACTAATGCAACAGCCGGCAATATGGCATTTGTTACCAATGATCCCAATAATACGACGTACGCCGCTGGAGAACCTGACGTGCAGTTGTCTCCGGCAGTTACATTTCAAGCAGCGCCTCCTGATCATGCGCAGCTGGATGCCTATCTTAGCGGTGGTACGCCACAAGTGGCCGGAAGCATCGGTTTCAATGCGCGTGGGCTGCCCTGTACCGAAAGCGGCGGCAATCCTACAGTTTGCGCGGCAACAACAGCCGGATTCGAATGGTTCATGCAAAGCGCGGGAGGCTGGGAAGCCGTTACGGTAACGCCATCCGGAAGAATTAAGAGTTGGAGACTTTCAGTGGCGACCGGAGGCACATGCGGTTATACAGCTTGCTGGTTATAGGCGGAATTTATGAAACAAAAAACTAAACGCTCGCGCAAGAACACCAGTGGGTTCACCCTGGTGGAGTTAACGGTGGCCATGTTCGTTCTGACAGTGGGAGTGCTTGGCGGCATGATCATGATTGTTCTGGGAATGACCCGGGACAACACGAACCGGATGGACACCACGGCAACCAACGCGGCGCAGGCCGTGCTGGAAGCCATCTCTGCCGTACCCGCGAATGTTGACGTAAACCTGCAGGTGACTGACTGCGCCAATAACACTTCCACCGTGACAACAGCCGGGGCCACAGGGAACGGAACGGGAGCAACGCTAAATGGTAACGGCAATGGCGACGTTGATTTCACGCAGGCCACGGTAGCGAATTATGCGATTAGCTACACGGTTTGCAACGCCAATGGCCAGCAGACTGCCTATGACGTTCGCTGGCATATCACCACGCTTCCCAATGGAGCCAAGTTGGTGGTTGTGGCCGCGGGCCATCCTACCAGCTACAACAGAAGTCATGCCATGGCCTACATTGCACCGGTATCACTGCGCACGATTGTAGGAATGTGAGAATCCATGAACAAGAATAAAAAATATTCACGGCAGCGCGGCTTCACCTTAATCGAACTGTTGATGGTCGTGCTTTTGCTTTCCATTGTCGTAGGCGCGGTATTTTCGCAGATTGACCGCGCGCAGGTCCGCTACAGGGTTGAAGACCAGAGGGTTGACCTGACGCAGCAGGAGCGCGAGTTCATTGATCAGTTCACACGCGATCTGCATCAGGCGGGTTATCCTTCAGCGGCAATGTACGGCGGCATCGGGACAGCCAACCAGGTGGCACTGGGTCTGATATCTCTTTCAAACAATGACGTTGTAATAGAGGGCGACGTCGACGGCGATGGCGCAGTGGACACTGTGGAATATAGCTATTTTGACGGTTCAGGTTGGCCGGCAGGTGGTGCGCCAAATCCCTGTCCATGCATACGCCGGAGCCAGTTGGCAAAAGGCGCTGCGGGACCGGCAACAAACTTTACTCAGGTGCAGGGTGTATTGGGTACCTCATTTTTCACGGCATTCGATGCGGGTGGCGGAACAATAACTTTGCCCGCCTCGGCCACTGACTTGCCGAAAATTAAGACTGTACAAATCAACCTGACCACGCAAGGGGCAGGGCAGGATAGCGACGCGCACAAAAGCATACAAGTAACCATGACGGGCATGGCACGTTTAGTAAACAACTGAGGTGACAACATGAACGGAAAAAATATAAAGCGGCTGAAATCCCAGCGTGGCATCGCCATGATGGTGGCTTTGCTCGCTCTGCTTCTGCTTGCCGCCATCGGCATGGGGCTCATGTTCATGGCTGACACGGAAAACAGCGTGAACAACAATTACCGCGACTCGCAGAAAGCATACTTTGCCGCACGCGCAGGCGCTGAAGACGCGCGCCAGCTCCTGGTGAGGGATGCAACGCTCAACACCAA
>DASXJO010000362.1:0-3490 GCA_036497385.1 Candidatus Angelobacter sp.
ATGGTGCCATATGCTGCTTATCTTGCCGCAGAATTTATTCACGCTTCAGGAGTTCTGGCGGTAGTGGCGTGCGGCCTTTATCTGGGGCGGGGAAGCGCGCACTTCTTCTCACCCGGAGTGCGAATCCAAGCCAATGCTGTCTGGAATGTGTTTACCTTTATCCTGAATGGCTTTGTGTTTGTTCTGATTGGCCTGCAATTGCCTATTGTGCGGGAAAGCATCGGGAATTACAGTTTGGCGTCCCGGCTTCTTTACGGCGGTTTGTTCAGCTTACTGGTAATTTTCCTGCGGCTGCTTTGGGTGTTTCCTGGCGCAACGCTGGCGTACTGGATCCGGCGGCATTTCTTTCACCAGCATGAACCACGTCCACCTGCGCGGCAGATTTTTGTGACGGGCTGGACCGGGATGCGTGGCGTGATCGCCCTGGCAGCAGCGCTTTCCATACCAGAGCACCTTGCCAATGGAAGCCCGTTTCCGCAGCGCAACCTGATTATCTTTTTAACGTTTAGCGTCATTCTCGTGACGTTAGTTCTGCAAGGTCTAACGTTACCGGCACTGATACGTGCGCTAGGTCTGGCTGGTGCGACAGGGCCGAACTTTGAGGAAACTGAGGCGCGGCGCATTATGGCTGAAGCAGCGCTCCAGCAGCTAAACAAGGAGAGTGAAGGCGCTGACCCGGATGCTGCAGCATTGTATGGCGACTTGAAGGAACATTATCGGCGGCGATTGTCAGCGTTACCTCTCGAAGGAGAAGATCAGGACGGTTCCGGGGCAGAGGCGTATGCAAAATTCCTGGCAGTTTCTCTTGAGCTCCTGCGGGTTGAGCGAGAGACTGCAGTACAACTGCGGAATAGCGGGCGCATCAACGATGAGGTTTTGCGCCAGCTATTGCAAGAGCTTGATTTGAGCGAAACAAGATACAACGCGGCCTGAGCTAAGCCTGGAAATCTGTAAAAGCGAGTGAACCAGCCGGAGTGTAAGCTGATTATGTGGCCGTAATTGATCGCAAATCCGTTCGCAATCTTGCCATCATCTATGTTGCCGCATGGATGCGGTCATTCGGCATTGGGCTGCTGGGTGTTTTGCTTGGCGTGTTTCTTTATCGTGAAGGATTTTCTTCAACCGCCATTGGGCTAGTGATTGCCGCCGGTCTGGCCGGGGCGGCGACCGGCACGGTTTTTATCACCTTTAAGGCGGACCGTCTGGGACGGCGGCGTACGCTGTTTCTGCTGTCACTGCTGACCGCTGCCGGTTCTCTTCCGCTCATATTTCATTTCGGCCTCGGGGCAATGTTCGTGATTGCATTCCTGGGAATGCTCAACGGCATGGGCACGGACAGGAGTCCCGCATTCGCGCTGGAACAAGCGACAATTCCGGGATTAGTTGCCGATGAAAAGCGCACATGGGCACTAGCGTGGTACAGCGTGGTGCTGGATGCGAGCGGCGCGGTGGGAGCGCTGGCTGCCGGAATTCCAATTGCGGCACAAAGATGGTGGGGCGCAGATATTGGCCACTCCTATCGGCTTCTGTTTATGGGGTACGCAGGCATCAGCGTGCTGACCGCGTTGTTGTATCTGCTGTTGTCGCCTGAGGTGGAAATACGCAAGGCTGGTCTGCCGCTGGAGCCGCGAGCTGCCATTTCGCCGGAGACAAAATCCACGGTCAAACGGCTCTCCGCGCTGTTTGCGATTGATGCTTTCGGCGGCGGTTTTTTGACGGATGCGCTGGTCTCGTATTGGTTCTTTCGACGTTTTGGGATTGCCGAAAGCCAGCTTGCATTGCTTTTCTCCGCGGTGCATGTGCTGAATGCGCTCTCGCATCTGGGCGCGGCATGGCTGGCGCGAAGGATTGGCTTGATCAAGACGATGGTCTTCACTCATCTGCCGTCAAGCGTGTTTCTGATTGCGGCGGCGTTCATGCCGTCGCCACGATGGGCCGTCCTGCTGTTTCTGCTGCGAGAGTCGCTGGTGGAAATGGACGTACCGACGCGGCAGTCGTATGTGGCGGCTGTGGTGAAGCCTAATGAGCGGACTTTTGCCGCAGGCGTGACGAATCTGGTGCGGAATGGCGCGTGGGCCGCAGCGTCGGCGGTGGCGGGAGTGTTTATGCAGCAAGTGGCGTTTGCCGCACCGCTGTTGCTGGGCGGCGGATTGAAGATCATTTATGACGGCTTGCTGTGGCGGGCATTTCGACATCTTGCGCCGCCAGAGGAACAGAAAAATAGGGTTTCTGCAGACGCCAAAAAGCAGCTATAGAATGACTGGACTGATGCGAGTAAGCAGCCTATCGTTAAATAATCCCGTGTAGGGAATCACGCGAAGGGAATCATGCGACTCTGGGCGTTCTTCCTGCTGATTTTCGGCCAAACATTTTCCATTGCCTCACACGCACAAACGCCAGCGGCTGAGAAGTCCGTTTACCGTGTGGATGTTCACGTAGTGCAGGTGGACGCGCAGGTATTGAATAAGAAAACACGGCAAGCAGCGCGTGCATTGAAGAAAGAAGATTTTGAGCTTTATGAAGACCACGTCCGGCAGCAGGTGAGCTCTTTCAGCCAGGACACGCTGCCGCTCTCAGTGGTCCTGCTATTCGATCTTACCGATAGCGTGAGGCCCGTTTTAAGTTCGTTGGCAGACGGAGCGCTGGAAGCATTGCATCACCTGAAGCCGGAAGACGAAGTTACAGTGATGGTCTATGCGGCGTCGGCGCAAGTGCTGCAAGAAGCTACCATGGACCGTGCGCTGGCGGTGGCGGCAATCGAAAAGGCCAGCCGCATGGAGAGTGGAGAAGCCGCGTTTTTCAATGAGGGCATTTTTCAGGCGGCAGAGCAACTAGCAAGCGGCAAGAACAGTTCCAGCCGGCGAGTGATCATCTGGCTCACGGACAACGTGCCAAATATCCCATCAGAAGATTCCATTCCGCTGCGCTACCGCAAGAGCCTGAATGGCGCGATGCCCCACACGCAAGCCGAGGCCGTGCGGCACCTGTTGCGAACCAACACCGTCGTCTGCTCCCTGGTAAAACAAAGCGATATGTCGGTGAGCGGAGAATCGGGGCTCATGTCAAAACCGGCGGAACGCATGCTCTATCCTCCGGGCGAGGCTTACAAATATGCTGCCGTTACCGGCGGCCAGGTGATTGAATTCAAGAAAAAAGAGCTGAAAGAAAAACTAGCGCTGTTGATTGACGATCTGCGAATGCGGTACACGCTGGCATATCATCCGTCCGGCCTGAAGGCTAAAGGGAAGTATTGCGCGATCAAGGTGAAGCTGACGCCGGAAACGAAGAAAGTGGTTGGCAATGTGACGGTGGAGGCGAGGCAGGGATATTACCGATAGCAGGGCGACAGAGTGTGCCAAGTCAAGTGAGTGCCCGCTGGGATTGGTGTACGCGCCGACGAATGAAGCAGGCGCGATCTGCCAAAATCGAACCAACACCTTTGAAACACGGAGGAAAAGAGGAAGCGGAGGAGAAACTTTTTCCCTGGGCT
>DASXJO010000363.1:0-2001 GCA_036497385.1 Candidatus Angelobacter sp.
GGCCCCACGAACACTAATGGAGCCGCAACGCGCCAAGTTGCTGATTTTATGGTGGTTATCTGACGTTTACTGCTCCCGAGCAGTTCTGCCGCCTGACCGGCTTCAGGCCGTCACCGGCTGCAGCCGTCGACGCCAGATCAATCGTGCCCATTGCTGTACGTTGTAGGTGATCACGGCCCACAGGCTCTCGGTGCCCACCTTGCCGGTTCCCCGCAAACGAAACCGTCGCAGACCCAGTTTCTCTTTCAGCCAGGCATTCGGGAACTCCGCCACCTCAGACCGTTGCCGATATTGCTGTCGGTACGGCTCGGTCTGCATCTTCTCCCGAAACTGTTTCAGCAGCGGGTTCGGTTCGCCCCGTACGATCGTTCTCCCGTTGCTGACCGCGGTGGGACAACATTGCATTTTGGCAGCGCAATGATCGCAGTCGTCACGCTTGGCTCTGTACTCATGTTCGATGCGGCCACCCTCGCGCAGCCGCTGCTTAATATGAATCAGGGTCTTGCCTTGCGGGCAACAATAGGTGTCCGTTTCCACGTCGTAAGTGAATGCTTGCCTCAAGTACGCTTCACTGACTCCCCGCTGCCGCGCTTGCTCATTTCCTGCCGCCGTGGTATCGGGTGCTGGTCCAATCAGTTCCACATCTCGCTGCGCCGCCTGCTCCACATTGGCGGCGCTCACATATCCGCCATCCACGATTACCGCATCCGGCAACGTAGCGCAGGTGCGGTTCACTTCATCGATCACCTCCGGCAGCAATCCCGTATCGGTTCCGCTGTTGCTGATCATGGCCGCCACGATGATCTTCTCTTTCGTATCGGTCGCCAGTTGCAGGTTGTAGCTGGGCGCAAACCCACCTCCCGACTGTTTCATAATCTGCGCGTCGGCCTCCGTCACGCTGACTTGCGCTTTGGCGGCCTCGCTTTCCGTGCGCTCCTGCTGCAGTTTCTCCCATCGCTGCTGCGCCGCGTTCACCCGCTCTGCCTGCTCCCTCCGACTTCGTTCCCGTGCTGCCCGTTGCCGCTGGCTCAGCGTTTCTTCTCCTTCCTGCTCCACGGCCTCCACATGCGCGGCCGCCTCTTCCAGATACTCTTGCAGTTTCTTCCCCTGCCGGAAACTCTCATTGCTAGCCTGCGCCCGAATCCGGGTTCCGTCCACCGTGATCCGTTCCAGCCCGATCAGTCCTTCCGCACTCAACACTCCCAGCAGTTCGATAAACAGCTGTTTCACTTCCTCCGCATGCGCGGAGCGGAATGTACTCAGGCTGTGATAGTTGACAGCATCCATAGCGCATAGCCATTGCAAACCCGGTTCCCATTGGCACCACTCTGCTAATTCCCGCGCACTGTTCACCCCACGGCTTAGTCCATAAACCCAGATGCTAATCATCAGGCGCGGATCAAATGGCGGCTGTCCAGCACGGCCCTCCACGGCTTTCACCTTTTCATAAAACGGCTTCAGTTCCAGTTGCCCCACCAATTCCCAGATGGCTCGGGCCGCATGGTCTTCCGGGATGAGTCGCTCCACATCGATGTGCAGCATCAGCGTCTGCTCGCGGTTCACAACGCGCACGCGCGGTGCCGGAGCGGCCGCTGGTGCGCGTGTCCCAAAAACCGGTTTGAGGTCAAAATCGGTCATTACTGCTATGACGTCAGGAACATCGGAGAGGCTACACGGCGCAAAGATATTTTTAATGCAAAGCCAATTCATTCACAGCTTCCAGGGGGTCCGCCCCACAGCAGACGCCTACGGAATGGTGGCGGCGGGCAGATTCGAACTGCCGACCTACGGATTATGAGACCGTCGCTCTAACCGACTGAGCTACACCGCCGGGATAGTTTGTGTGCTTTTCCCGATTTTAGCAAATCGCGGCGCGCGTGCGCTCTCATATACTTGTAGTTTAGCCATGCCTTCCACTCGCCGCCATTTTCTCATGGGCGCGCTCGCCGCGCCTGTTTTTGCCGAGAAGAAACGCGCCGCTCCCGAGCGGCCGAATATCCT
>DASXJO010000364.1:0-57752 GCA_036497385.1 Candidatus Angelobacter sp.
GCCAGGGCGCTTTGTCCCTTGGTGGCGACATGGCTTTCAATCTCGGCTTTGCGCAGCACCAGCTCACGCACCGTGAGCTGTGCAATATTGTCGTCCAGCAGAAGGGCCTGTTTCATGCGGGCTATGCGCTTTTGTCCCTTCGGTATTTGGCCAGGACTTCAGCTTCGGCCCGCGCCCAATCCTCATCGTGAAAGCCTTCCAGCCGTCCACGCTGCTCAAATAGCTCATAGGCGCGGATGCGGATCTCTTCTTCAATCCTCTGGTCTCCTGAAGGCTTGTGGTCGGCGGGCTGGAATGCACCATTGCTGCTTTCTGCAACATTGGAAGGCTCAGCAATGGGGGTGACGTTGGATTTTTGCGCTCCTTGTTTTGCAGACGTGGTCTTGCGCGGTTTAGACGATTTTGTTGCCATGCTTTTCTTCTTGCTCCCTCAGCTCCGGAAATAGTGATTTTCAAACGAGAGCGGCGTTGCCCTGATTATAAAAGAATCTCCGGCGCATTGCTGGCAGACGAGAACAAAACTTGAGGATATCGCGGTCGATTCAGAGGAAGAGTTAAGTATTTGGGATCATTCATTTCTAGACGGATGAGGCGGGCGACGCCGATGAGATAGGTAAAGGGCTGATGTCGTGAATTGGCGCGCTGCTGGGGATTTCTCAAGCTCGTCACAATCTGCCGGGTATCATTTCACACTTGCGAAAAATTGCGTGGGAATTTGCTGAATTCTCAGCTTGCTTCGGAACCTTAGGGCTTTGTTATACTGCATAAGCCCCCGAACAACAGAGTGGCGCTATCGTCTAGGGGTTAGGACGTGAGATTCTCAATCTTAAAACCCGGGTTCGATTCCCGGTAGCGCTACCATCCTTCCTTTTGCATCGGGTTCATTTGCATCCCGCTGAAAAGCAAGCACGTTACGTCGGTTCGATAATTCCCATCTGAATACGTCACACCCTCAGGGAATAGAACCTGCTGTAATCGCTGCTTCTGCTCAGATGGCGCGGATTTCCAAAGGTTCGATGCATCAGCAAAACCATCTCCGCAAAGTCCAGAACGGCCTCCATCTCGATCTCTTCAGCCTGAGCATCGCGAAGCTCCATTTCCGCCAGCGTCAGTTCCTCGGCCAATTTTGCGCGCATACTCTGATATGTCTCAGTGTCAATGGATCTCCGATAAACGTAGGCCTCTTCGAGTTTGGTCTTGTTTTCGCGCAGCTCTTTGACCTTGCGCGACAAAACGCCTTGCACCTTTTGGCTGTCGCTTTGTTTTTTGCGCCACACATCGAGCACTATCTGCCGGTACAAACGCATATAGCCAGCATTGGGCTGCAACTGTTGCATGAACGCCTCGAATTCCTGTTCCATCGAATGCTTCGTTGCTCGAATGCACCCATCCTGACAGTGATAATAGGCGTAATACCTGTTGCGACCTTTTGACCAGCTTCCCGTCAACGGCTCGGTGCAATATCCGCACTTCACAAAGCCGCGCAGTGGGAAGTCGGCATGACTACGGGCGCGTGGAGTTATAGATATCTTCCTGCCGCTGAGGATCGCTTGCACTTTATCGAAGACGGCCTGAGTTACCAAAGGTTGGAATTTGCCGGGAGCGTCAATGTTCCACTCAGGAATGACAATGCCCCCGGCATAGTTCGGCTTTCTCAGCGTTTGGGAGAACGTTTGCGAACTGAGCATCTTGCCCTTCTTTGTGCGCAATCCAAGCTGAGTGATCTTACGCAGTACCTGCTCTCTCGGGGCCTTTTCTCGTCTTCCCTCACCTGCTCTAGGTGGCATTCCTGGTGTTTCCTTTGTCATCCTTCAGGTAGGCGGTGTTGCTGATTCGAGATGTAGAGCAAGATGCACAATCTTGTGAAGAAAGTTAAAAAAGCAATTATGAGCAGATCAAGGCTGACATTCAGAGAGATCTATCAAGCGGAAATCGTTTACTCTATTTTCCAGATATTCAAATTGAATGAAAAAATCGCCCCCCTCAAGCTTTACACAGGCAGTTTGACACCACCCGTAGAATACGAGATTGACATGCCCCGGATTTTAAGATATAACCCTTCTGTTCATATTTTAGCGAGCCCTGATTTTTCGTTCCGATAATTGATCGGCCCGACCAAAGATTTGGCTCAGAGGCGTTTCGTCTCTGGGCCATTTTTATTTTTAGGTGTAAGCGGTTGCGTGGCAGCTTGAACGTTGTGTAACAGCAAAGTGTTGACCTGGGGGTCGTGGGGCCCGGCAACACTTCCTTGAAGGCGCTTTTAGCATTTTAAAAGCTGGCCTGAAGGGTGGATTAGGACAGCTAGATAAAAAGTACAGGCCCCGATTTTTGTCTCCCGGAAAACCGGAGCGGGCAGGATATTTGGCCGAAGAGTTTCATCTCTTCAGGCCTTTTTCTTTTGGAAGCGACAACGCGGTCTGGAGCATTGCAGGGAACGAGAAGCGGCGGCAAGCAAGACTTTGAGACAAGGAGGCGTAGTGATCATGGGATCGGCAGCTTGTCGTTATGTTGATAACCTGCGTCTGTTTCTTGTTCTTGCTCTCCTTATAGCAGTCGGGGTGCAGACATCCTGGGCTGAGGATGATCCGGAAAATACCGCGTTGAAATTCTCTCCCGAGGCTGCAGCGACTTTTAACAAGCGTTGCACTGCGTGCCACACCTATGGCAAGGGAATCAAGGTCGGGCCCGATCTAAAAGGCGTGATGGAGCGGCGCAAGCGCGATTGGCTGATAAAGTTCATCCATGCCTCGTCCGTGGCGATCAAGTCGGGCGATCGCACGGCAACGGACTTGTTCGCGCAGTTCAAGCAGCAGCGCATGCCGGATTGGACCGATCTCTCGGAAAAGCAGATCAATGACATTCTCGATTACGTTGCTATCGGCGGCCCTGACATCAAACCCGCCGATGAACGCAGCGCAGAGCTTGGCACCGCGGCAGATGCTGAAAATGGCCGTGATTTATTTTTCGGCCGCAAGGGTTTGAAATACGGCGCACAGGCCTGCGCGGCTTGTCACTCCGTTCACGGCGCAGTCTGGGGCGGAAGCCTGGGACCTGACCTGGGCAAGACATACTTCAAATATCAGGACCGCGCTCTCACCGAATTCCTCCGTCATCCTTGTTTCCAGTGGAGCGCTGGAACTCCAGGGGCACATTACCTGACAGCGAAAGAATCTTTCTCGCTGAAGGTTTTCCTGCGGCAGGTGGCATTGCAGCAGAGCGCCGAGACGGACAAAAGAGAAGAACGCTCTCGCTCCGCAAAGGCGGATGGCACATCGGGCCATAGCGTTCGAGCCGGGCTGGGCGATACGCAGAAAGGAAGAGCCCCGTGAGAATGAATTTTCTTTTTTCTGCATGGCCTTATATCGCTCTTTCGCTGCTTGCGGTAGGGCTGGCAGTCCGCTACCTGCTGGAGCGGAAGCGCATGGACGCCGTCGGAATTGAGATGTCCGAGGCATGGAGCGTGTTTAGCGGCGCAGATGTGTGGCGTGCCGGCGTGGCTCTGCTGCTTGTCGTCCACACGGCCGTTCTGCTGCTTCCGCAGTCTGTCCTTGCGTGGAACAACAATCCCGTGCGGCTTTACCTGTTCGAAGCTATTGCTTTCGGCGCTGGGCTTGCGGGGCTGGCCGGCTGGGCCAAGCTGACTTGGAGACAAGTTTCCCACGGCAATCGATCAGCTATCACTGAATTGTCGGACACGGTCTTCCTTGCCCTGTTGTTTGTTGCCATCACTTCCGGTGTGCTCATGGCGGTGCTGTATCGTTGGGGATCGTCGTGGGGCGCACTCGTTCTTGCGCCGTATGTAGCTTCCATTTTGCGGGGCAGACCGGCGCCGGGACTGGCAACGCAGATGCCATTTTTTGTGCGGCTGCATGTGTTCTCCGCATTCGCCATGCTTGCGGTCCTGCCGCTCACTCGTCTGGCAGCATTCTTGGTTTTTGCTCTGCACTCTATTCTGGCGCTGCTGGGCCGTCCTATTTCCGCCGCAGGTCATTCCGCAGAGCGCTGGCTACGCGGGCACAATCCTGCACACTGGCTCTGGCCGGAGGAGGACTAAAGATCCATGCGATTGCAATTGGTGCTGATGGGGATCATGGGTATGGTCGTTGCGGGCGGCGCCGGAGCATATCAGCTCTCGCGCATCGGCATTCATCAGGGGTACTCACCGGAGCAGCCGATCGCCTTTCCCCACAAAGTGCATGCCGGCGACAACAAGATCCCCTGTCTCTATTGCCACTCCGCCGCACGGACGAGCCGTCACGCGGGTATTCCACCAGCAAGTGTGTGTATGAATTGCCACACGATCCTGGAGAAGCAGACAGTCGAGATCGAAAAGCTGAAAGAAGCGGTGCAGCAGCAACGGCCCATTCGATGGGTAAAGGTCCACAACCTACCCGACTTTGTCTACTTCAATCACAGCCAGCATGTCGTTTCCGGGGTTGCCTGCCAGAGCTGTCACGGGCCGGTTGAAACAATGCAGCGGATCGAACAGGTTAAGCCGCTGACCATGGGCTGGTGTCTCCAGTGCCATCGCGAGCACACCAAGATGCCCACCGGGGATTTCGCACGCGCTGCGCTCAGTCTTACAAAAAAGCAGAAGCTGGTGGCAGGGTTGGACTGCGCAAGCTGTCACTACTAGAGCAAGGGAAGCCGGGAGAATTCATGAGTCACTCAGAACAAGCGCACGGAAACCGCCCCCCCTGCAAGGGCCCGAAAGCTGGCCTTGTGCAGATCGGCGAGCCCAGGCTCACCGATTACTGGAAGAGCGTGGAAGAGCTTCACCAGGGTCCGCGCCTTACCGGCGAGTTTCCCGGCGGATTGCCGTCCGCCTCTGGCCAGCCACCGGGAACTACGCGGCGCGATTTCCTTGCGCTAATGGGTTTCACGCTTGCCGCGGCAGGACTCTCTGGATGCCGCGCGCCAGTGCAAAATGCCATTCCGCTGCTCGTGGGGTCGGACCAGATCGTTCCCGGCGTTTCCAACTGGTATGCCACAACATGCCGCGGCTGCGCTTCTTCATGTAGCCTGCTGGTGAAGCAGCGCGATGGACGCCCGATCAAGATTGAGGGCAATGCTGAGTCGCAGATCTTTGGCGGCGGAACGTGCGCCACCGGTCAAGCCACGGTGCTCTCCCTCTATGATGACGAGCGCTTGCGCGGGCCACTCTGGCACGGCGCGCCGGCCCAATGGGAAGAAATCGACTCACGCGTCACGGAATCCTTACGAGACGTGGAGGCGGCCAAGCGCGAAATCGTGCTGCTCTCGGGGACTATCACAAGCCCCTCAACGCGCGCGATCATCGACGAGTGGCGGACGCGTTATCCCAACTTCCGTCACGTTGAGTACGACGCCATCTCCTTAAGCGCCATGCGCGCGGCCAATGAGCAATCGTTCGGCCGGGCGGTTGTGCCGCACTACGCCTTCGACAAAGCCCGTGTCATCCTCGGATTGGAAGCCGATTTTCTGGGCACATGGCTCTCTCCAGTTGAGTTTGCTCGTCAGTATGCTGCGAATCGCAAACCTGAAGGCACGCCTTCACTTCATATTCAGTTTGAGTCCGGCATGTCAGTGACCGGCAGCAATGCCGATCTGCGAGTCACCGTTGCGCCTTCGCAAGTGGGTGCCTTAGCCGTCTCGCTGCTGCGGCGCATTGCGCACAAGTCCGCGCTCCCCGAGCTTAAACAGGAACGAGATCCCATCGATTCCAGAAAACTGGACGTTGTTGCCGAAGAGCTCTGGAAGCATCGTGGTGAATCTCTGGTGGTCGCCGGTACGAACGACCTGGCGGTGCAACTTGCAGTGAATGCGCTCAACAGCGCACTGGGCAATGTTGGCAGGACCATTGATCTGGCGCGGCCCTCTTTGCAGCGCCAGGGGAACGATGCGGCAATGGCGGCGTTAGTCGAGAAGATGAATCGCGGGGACGTTCACGCTTTGTTCATGCTCGGCGTGAACCCGGCCTATGACTATCACCAGCCTGAGCGCTTCCTCAGCGGCCTGGAAAAAGTTGCTCTCTCAGTTTCTTTCTCTGATCGCCGTGACGAAACCAGTTCACATGTGCACGCTGTATGTCCGGACCACCATTTCCTTGAGGCTTGGGGAGATGCCGAGCCGGTGGAGTCGCATTTCAGTCTGGGGCAACCGCTCATTGCTCCGCTCTTTGGCACGCGCGCAGCACAGGAAAGTTTGCTGAAGTGGCTTGGGCTTGAACAATCGGATTATTACACGTATCTTCGCGAGTTCTGGCAAAAGAGCATCTTCCCCCGGCAGAGAAACATACAGGGCTTCCAAAGTTTCTGGGAGAGCTCACTTCAGGATGGTGTTGTAGCTATTCCTGCCACGACCCCCGCTGTGGCGCTCAAGTTCCACGGCGATGCGAAGACTGCGCTTGAATCGATTCTGGCAAAGCGAACCCAGGCGACTCCTGACGACCGCTACGAACTTCACTTGTATGAAAGTGTGGCCTTGCGCGATGGCCGTCATGCCAATAACCCGTGGCTCCAGGAACTTCCCGATCCCATTAGCAAGACAACCTGGGGCAACTATGCTGCTGTTGCGCCCGCAATGGCAACAAAGCTCAATTTAAAAGATGGCGACGTCATGCGGTTGAAGACTGAAACTGGACAAATAGAACTTCCGGTATTCATCCAGCCGGGCCAGGAGCCACGCACAATTTCCGTGGCAATGGGCTACGGGCGGTGGCAGGTTGGACGAGCAGGACAGAACGTTGGCGTGAATGCCTATCACTTGGTCAGCGCCCAGAGCGGCCACCGCCTCTATAGCGCAACGAATGTTCAGATAGAAAAAACTGGACGCACGGAAAAGCTGGCCAGCACACAGACGCACTTTTCCATGGAAGGGCGCCCCATTGTGCTGGAGACATCGCTGGAGGATCTGCACAAAAACACCGAAGCCGCCGAAACGGGAAGCGAGGCCGAAGTCCAACCCACGCTCTGGGCGGAACGTCTCCAAGGAGAGCATTCCTGGGGCATGGCCATTGACATGAATTCATGCACAGGCTGTTCGGCGTGTGTGGTTGCGTGCCAGGCGGAAAACAACGTTCCCGTGGTCGGCAAAGACCAGATCGAGCGCACACGCATCATGCACTGGATCCGCATTGATCGCTATTACAGCGGGACAGAAGACAATCCCCTCAGCATCCACCAACCGATGATGTGCCAGCATTGCCAGAACGCTCCGTGTGAAACGGTCTGTCCGGTCCTGGCCACCAGCACCAGCTCTGAAGGGCTCAACCAGCAAGTTTACAACCGTTGCATCGGCACGCGTTACTGCGCAAATAATTGCCCTTACAAGGTGCGCCGCTTCAATTGGTACAACTACACGGAAAATCCGCAATTTGATTTCAACATGGAAAGCCCGCTCGGACGCATGGTTCTAAATCCTGACGTTGCGGTACGCTCGCGCGGCGTGATGGAAAAATGCAGCATGTGCGTGCAGCGGATCCAGTTGGTCAAAAATGTTGCGTTGCAAGGAAGACGCGAATTGACCGACGGCGAGATACAGACTGCGTGCCAGCAGGCCTGCCCGACGCAGGCAATCGTATTCGGCGATCTTAAAGATCCGAACAGCCACGTTTCCCAGATGCAACGAAGCCGCCGCAACTACCGCGTGCTGGACGATGTGGGAACGCGGCCAAACGTAGGCTACTTGAAAAAAGTTCGTAATCCCCTGGAGACCACGTAAGGAGCCCCGATGAGCACAAGCATAATTACAGCTAACGGAAAGGCGACCGCGGCCGAGCCGACCGCCCAGGTGCTTGCGCCTCCCATTTGGGTTGACGGCAATCCGACTTTGCGGCAGATCACGGATGACATCGCGAGGCCGCTGGAAGCTCGTCCGGGCAAAGGCTGGTGGATTTGTTTCGCCATCGCGTTTGCCGCGCTGCTCAACCTTGGCGGCATGGTTGGTTACCTTGTTGCCAAGGGCATTGGGATATGGGGATTGAACAACAGCGTGGGCTGGGCCTTTGACATTACGAACTTTGTTTTCTGGGTGGGCATTGGGCACGCAGGAACGCTGATCTCAGCCATTCTGCTTCTTTTCCGCCAGCAATGGCGAACATCCATCAATCGCTCAGCTGAGGCGATGACCATCTTTGCCGTAATGTGCGCCGGCATGTTTCCCGCCATCCACATGGGCAGGCCGTGGGACGCATTTTTTATCTTTCCGTACTTTCCCAATCAACGCGGGCCGCTGTGGGTGAATTTTCGTTCGCCGCTGGTGTGGGATGTTTTTGCCATCAGCACGTACCTGACGATCTCTCTGGTCTTCTGGTATTTGGGAATGATTCCAGATCTTGCTACCCTGCGTGACCGGGCAACGGGTGGAATCAAGAAATTTGTTTTCCGGCTGTTGAGTCTGGGATGGAACGGCTCACACCGCACCTGGTCGCGATATGAAATTGTCAGCCTCGTTCTGGCAGGCTTGGCGACGCCACTGGTTCTCTCCGTGCATTCCATCGTCAGCATGGACTTCGCCACTTCTGTCCTGCCAGGCTGGCACACGACAATTTTTCCACCATACTTTGTTGCCGGCGCCATCTACTCCGGTTTTGGCATGGTGTTGACGCTCCTGATCATCACCCGCTCCACCATGAACCTGCAGCGCTACATCACTCTGCGCCACCTGGACAAAATGGCCAAGGTGACCATGCTTACCGGAATGATCGTCAGCTACGCTTACCTCACTGAATTTTTCAGCGCGTGGTATGGCGGCAATCTGTATGAGCGCTATCACTTTATCAATCGCGCCACCGGGCCTTACGCCTGGTGTTTTTACCTGATGGTTCTGTGCAACGTGGTTACTCCGCAATTGCTTTGGATCAAAAAGGCGCGGACGAGCGTAGCCTTCCTCTTCATTGTCTCCATCATGGTGAACGTGGGCATGTGGTTTGAGCGCTTCGTGATTATCGTGGTCTCACTGCATCGCGCGTTCCTGCCTTCAGGCTGGGGAATGTTTTACCCAACGATCTTCGATGTCGGCATTCTTGTTGGAAGTTTCGGATTGTTTTTTACCTGCTTCCTCCTGTTTATCCGCTTGCTGCCGATGATTGCCATGTGGGAGATCAAAGGCGTGGTCGGACACGGCGCGCACAAGATGGCCTTGAGTAGCGACGACCAGGAAGAGGTGCCCGTCAATGCCTAGGTCCTTCCTGATAGCGACTTTCTCTGACGCTGACACTCTGCTCGGTGCGGTGCGCGCGGCAACCGCTGAGAACTTTCGTGTCTACGATGTTTTTGCTCCGTATCCAATTCATGGTCTCGATCACGCCATGGGCGTGCGGCGCTCGCGGCTGCCGTGGATTACGTTCATAGCGGGAGTTGTGGCGTTGACGTTTGCGCTTACTTTCCAGTTCTACACTACGGTGCTTGATTGGCCGCTCAACGTCGGCGGCAAGCCGGACAATTCCACATTGGCTTTTGTGCCCATTTGCTTCGAACTGACGGTACTGATCTCAGGGCTGGCGACTGTCGCAGCACTTTTTCTGCGGGCGCGCCTCTATCCAGGAAAGAAGGAGCTTCTATTCGACGAGGGCGTGACCAATGACACATTCGCGCTCGTGCTGCGCCAGCACGGAGACGGATTCAACGTCCGTCGCGCATGGCAGGTCCTGGAGGAAAGCGGTGCCGACCGAATCCGGGAAAAAGAGGTGCAATCGTGAAGGTTTCATTTCATATCATGGCTGCGCTGGCCATTGCCATTGGGCTCGCCGGTTGTGGCGCTACATCAGATCATCGCGCTTTTGAATACATGCCGGACATGGCACGTGGCCCAGCTTACAAAGCATATGCACCAAACTCCATAACGCGGGATGGACTCACGCTCCAGCGACCGGTTGCTGGAACCATCCCGCGAGGTTTTCATCCTTTTCACTATGGCCCCGGTGAAGAGGAAGCGGCCCGCGCCGGACGCGAGCTGGAGAATCCATATCGCGCAACACCGCAGACATTGCAAGAGGGTAAAGCGCTGTTTCAGACCTACTGTCTCGTCTGTCACGGCGAGCAGGGCAAGGGCGATGGACCGATCTCCGGCAAGATCCCGCCTCCGCCTTCGTATCTTTCTGATCGTCTGATCCAGTTTCCTCCCGGGCGGATTTTTCACGTCATCACTCTTGGAACAGGAAAGATGCCTACGTATGCATCCCAACTCAGTGCGGATGAGCGCTGGAAGGTCGTCACTTATGTGCACGTGGTGCTGCAGGGGCATAGAGACCAGCCACAAGCCACGAGCAATGGAGGCAGCCAATGACACAGATGGCATCGATTCAAGTCCCCAGGCGCATCCGCAATTTGGCGCTCTCACTGCTCGCGATTGGAGTAGTCACTGCGATTTACGGTGTGATTGTCGTGCCGCAACGCACGTGGCCCAATCTCCTGCTCAGCGGCTTCTACATTACGTCTGCCGGTGTGTCGGCCATGTTTTTTCTGGCCACGCAACGGGCCACCGGCGCGCGCTGGTCGGCCAGCCTACGCAGGGTCCCCGAGGCATTTCTGCGCATCCTTCCGCTCGGTGCTGCGCTGATGTTGGCGCTGTTCTTTGGCCGTCATGTTCTCTATTCATGGAGTAATCCGGGAGCAATGGCCGCTGAGCCGGCAATCGCGGGCAAGCTACGTTACCTGCAGCCATCGTGGGTCTTCACGCGCATGGTCATCGTTGTTGTTACCTGGATGGTTTTTGCCCGGCTCTTTCGCCGCGCATCACTTCACCAGGACGCGCACCCTGAACTTGGATTGGTTTTGCATGAGAAGATGACGCGCTACGCCGTGGCATTCATCCCCGTACTCGCTTTGACTCTTACTTTGGCCGCATACGACTGGCTCATCTCCATGGACCCGAGATGGTTCAGTACCATGTATGCCGTCTATATTTTTGCGGGGACATTTGTACAGGGAATTGCCGCAATTACGCTGGCAGTTGTTCTTTTAAAAGAACACGGTTTCATGAAGGACTCAGTGAGCGATCATCAGCTTCATGATCTGGGCAAAATGCTTTTTGCCTTCAGCACCTTCTGGGCCTATATATGGGTGTGCCAATACCTTTTGATCTGGTACGGAAACATTCCCGAAGAAGTGAGCCACTACGTCACGCGCACCACCGGCCCCTGGCTCTACCTGTTTGCGCTTAACCTGCTGATGAATTGGGTCATTCCTTTTCTTGTATTGATTTCAGTTCGAGCAAAGTGCACCGGCAAAGTGCTTAAAACGGTTGCTGTACTGCTTCTGTGCGGTCACTGGCTGGACCTTTATTTGTTGGTCATGCCATCTGTCTGGAAAGCCCCAAAAATCGGCTTCGCTGAGATTGCCATTGCCGGGGGAGGTATCGCGCTTCTCTTTCTTGCATTTGTGCGGACCCTCAACCAAGCATCGTTGGTGCCGTTGAACGATCCCATTTTGGCGTTTGAGCGGTTGCATGGCACATTCCATCAGAAACCGGAGCAACGCAAACTTCGTGGAGTCGAGCAATGATGAATGGAAACGGGAAGTCGTTGAAACTGGCAGCGCTCTTTGCCACCACAGTGGCCACGAGCGCGCTGATCTACTATCAACCGGACCAGCGCAGGTTAAATGACCTTCCGAACCGGCTTCCGGAGGCCGCGCCGTATGTAGTTGCGGAAGCGCAAGCGTTTCCGCCGCCCTATCATGATCACTGGGAGCAGGAAGACAGTCCGGGACAGTGCCAGACCTGCCATCAAAAAATCTTCGACGAATGGAACGGCTCAATGATGTCGAACGCGTGGCGCGATCCAGTCTGGCGGGCCGCGTTTCTTGCGCTGGCGCGCGCGACTTCCGCCAATGGCGAGTGCGATACTCCGGAACCACCAGACGGTACAGCAAAGGCCAGCCACAATCCATTTGCCAATAAAGACGAGTGCTCTTCCACCTTCGATATCGGGACGGAAAAATATAAGTTGTCGCGTCCGGGATCGTTGCTGGATTCCTTCTGCTCGCGCTGCCACATGCCCACCGACTATATCGATAACGTTCCGCTCAAGACCGTAAGCCTTGAACCGCACACCCATCTGGAGAGCGCTCCCGTCGACCCGAACTTCAATCCAACATCGGACAATGGTACGGGCATCGCATTCACGGCCCTGGCGGCGCAATATCGGAATACCGACGCGGGCAAGAGCGGAATCATTTGCGCTGTCTGCCACACCAACGCGGAAACGCGAGACACGCCGTTCCATAACTATCAGAGCAGCGCCAGCGCTTATACGCCTGCGCCCGGAATCAAGCCAAGGTCTGAGCTACTGGCGCCAAGCCAGCAGGACACCTTCAATGTGCCGGACAAAGAGAAGCGAAATCTGGGCTATAGCATCGGAGCCGGATCCTATCGCCTTTCACCCCATGCCATCGGTTCGCCAGAGCGGTTTGGTCCACTTGCGGCGACGCTGCCTCCGGAAGAGAAAGATGCGTACACCAGTCAGATCTTCGGGCAGGACATCGCCTACCAGAAGATCGATCCGGCCAAACACAAGGGCTATCACCAGGCAATGTTCCTTCGCGCTGAAATGTGCGCGGCGTGTCATGACGTAACCAATGCGCTACCTATCAAGAATCCGATCGGGAAGTGGGTGGGCGGTTTCCCCATCGAGCGCACGTACACCGAATGGGCCAACAGCGTGTATGCTGACCGCCCGGGCAACACAAACTTTGATCCCAAGTTCAAGCGCGATTGCCAGAGTTGCCACATGCAACAGGACTATGGCCAGCCAGGAACGGCCCAGACCTTATACAAGGATGGAAAACCGCTTCCGCCCCCGGTGGACCGTGTGGCGAATGAAGGCGGCTCGCCGCATCCGTTCTTTACACATCATTTTGTGGGCGGCAACGCATACGTTCCCGGATTGATTGGAAAGGACGTGGACCAGAGCGGAAATGTCGCTCCCTATCCAGAGCTGTCTGCGTTCAGCTTCTCATCTGCAGACGAGAAAAGCCCCTACTCGCGCGGGTTTTGGACACACGTGGAGCGCAAGGGCGCGTACTCACAGCAGGCCCGGCTTGCCTGGGACCGGTTGCGGCACGTCCTCAGCATGGATCTGCGCGCGCCCGCATCAGCTCCGGCCAATACTTCTGTACCGCTTTCAATCACCATTGCCAATACTGGAAGCGGCCATGACTTTCCTACGGGATTTCCTGAAGGACGCACGGCCTGGCTAGCACTCCATGCTTATGATCTGGCCAGCGGCAAAGAACTGCCAATTCAGGATAATGTGTGGAAGCGCATCTCAATCGGTGTGGGGAACCTCACCGCCGAAGAGCTTGTCGATCCTAATTTTCCTGGCTGCAATTGGAAGATTCCCGCCGGCTCCGCTGATCCCTATTCCATGCAGTTCAAGGCAGTAGCTTCGCTCGGCGACGGCTGTCCCACGCTAGATTTGCCTTATGCCACGCCGCTGAACCTGGTAACCAACAATAAAGGCCTGCCCATTGACCAGGACGGCCACGTCATTGACCGGAACAATTCACGAGCTCTGCCGCAATTCAAGGATGTTGATGGCAATGGCGACCTGTTCGACGATTCCTTCCTGCGCGATACGCGCTTCAAGCCCAGAGGGCGTCCTGAATTCGAGAAGAAGATTGATCGTTACGCAGTCGTGATCCCGCCCGGTACCAAGGGCCCTGTTGCCGTGAGCGCGACCGTCTACTACCAATCAATAGAGGCGGTAGTGGCCTTGCACTTCCTGGGTAATATGGCGGACAGCAACGGCAATTTTGTACTGGAACCTTGCGTGCTTGGCAGCCTATGTGATGGACGCAAGCCTGCCACCGAGCCTCCCGTGGTTGAAGGTGCGCCCCCCGTTCCTATGGTGGTGCGCAACTGGGTGATCTCAGTGGACGGCGCGCCGGCCGATGAGGCCGCATTGCGTGTGGCTACTTATCCTAATTCGGGCGAGCGCAATGCCTATCAAGATACCGTGGTCAAAGTTTTCTTCTCCCAGCCAGTTCGGGGCGTGGACAATCGCAGCTTCATTCTTACCGATTCTCGTGGAGTGCAGGTGCCGGCGTGGGTTGACCAGATCGGCGACGGAGCCTGGGGCCTTTTCCCTAACTCAGTAATGCTGAAAGCCGGCGAAAGTTATACTGCCCGATTGAAAGCAGGAATCTGCGGTCTTGCGCATGATTGCACGACCCGGGATACGGTCTGGCAGTTCTCAGTCACTAAGGACGCAGGCCAGGGAACAGGCGATACCAGTATTCCCATGGGCTTTACGGCGCCCACGATCCGCGGAAATACTTTAGCTGCTTCCAGCAAACGTGCGCGGACACGTGGCATAAACAAACGGCGAGCACGCAAGCGCTCGCCCGAGAATAGCTGAACCTGGCTTGTGGCCAGGTCGCCGTTTATGCCACGTTGCTGAGCGAGGCCGTGCGCACCTGATCGGGCTCACTGACGTCAACGGTATGCCGGCGCTGGTTCTGCGCCAACGCGTTGTGCGCGAGCGCCCCAAGCGCCCCGACAACGAAGCCGAAGGCGCCGCAAAGAACTGGCGCGATAACCGCAAGAACCATACCTTTATCGACGCTTGTGGAAGGTATGATCTGCGCCGGGGCATTGCTCCAGCACAGCAACAGGAATGAAAAGATTGGAACAAACAGCATTGCCGCGCCTCCGTGGAGCGCGCCGGAAACTAATGCGACAGAGAACACGTTGATTGACGCAGGTCTTGACACCGCCATTTTCTTTCCCTCGCTCGAATGGATGCTGTTAAGTAAGCATCTATGGTTTCGACACCCGTGAAAAGGACGATTTCAGCGCCATTTCACTAGGCTTCCATAAAAACAAAACGGCCCAGAGAATATTTCCATCTCTGGGCCGAATCTTCTGTCCATGCCGAAGAACGATCTTCGACAAACGAAAATCAGGGCCTAAGCAGTTCGATAGCGCTGACTGCCAAGCAGGTTTAGGGACGGCGGTATGTCTTCTTTGCTACCGCCTCAACGCAGACAATTTCGCCTTTGCGAAACTGGATAGTGATTGAACCAGGACATTTTCGCGTCTGCATGAAATCAGACAGCGCAACGAAAAATTCCTTGGGTATATGTAATGTTGTTCCGTTGGGTGACGTCGCGAGGTAGGCCGGCTCGGGACCAGGTTCCTGCTCCTCTTCCGCCTTCAATTGTCTTGTAGTATCCAGAGAATTTTGATCACGCGCGGAGTCACCGTTGGTGGAGAATCGGGCAGCACTGCCTGCAAAGTAGATTCTGGAATCGGACATAAAAACCTGCACTCCTCGTTCTCGAAGTTGTCTGAACCTCTGGTTGGTCTTCACAAAAGGATTCACCGAAACTAAGCAAACCGCATCTCCGCGCAAGGGCGGGTGCTCAGTAACAGCGGAGTGCATGGCGACCAGATTGGCGACAACATGGAAGATCCGAGGCAAAGGCGTACAGTTTTCTCGCAAGATTACTCCAGACGGGCGGCGTGACAATTTACGTGGTAGTTGCAAAATGCAGGCGGCAAGGGGGTTCCGTCTCATTTTCGTTTACTCCTGGGCTTTATGCCCTGTGCGAAATTATTGGTTTGGATATGACCCTTTCAGTTCTCCGGAAAAGCGTGGCAAAAAACAAAGGCTCAGAGAGGGTTGCATCTCTGAGCCAAATTTCTCGTCTGCTCCGGAAAATCCGGGAAACAAAAATCGGGGCTCATCCACTTCTTTGGCGCATTAACTTCCTAGTAAAAGCAGTAAAAGAGTACGCAATAAACTCCTTTTTGTCCGGCTGATTACTTATATGTTTTCTTGATCACCGCTTCCAGTCCAGCAACTCCCCCATTCCGGAACTGCATGATCACGGAACCGGTTTGCTTGTTCCCTTCACTGAAATCCCACAAGAGGACGAACAACTCCTTGGGAATTTCAATCTGGCTTCCATCAGGACTGACAACCAGATACTGTTGAGGATTTGGCTGAAACGAGACGACTGTAGGCACTTCCGCCTCCGTACTGTTCCTTGAACTATCCGTTTTTGGGAGAAAGGTTTAGTCCTCTGGAAAAGCTCCCTATCCCCTCGCTTGAGCCAGCAAGCTGCAATGACAATTGCTCTCTAGGAGCGAAAATCGCTCCCCCCGATACTGCGGGAACCTTATATCGGCAGAATTATCTCTTCAGGACTAATTAAATATAAACATTTCTAAATAATTCTGGTTTTCCGGAATCCATAATGAACAACTGGAAATCCCATCCACTGAAAGAAGCGCTTATGGAAATAATCCCGCAAAGAACCTCCTGCCGACGATCAGTAGGTTGCCGTAGTGGGAAGCGCAGACGCTCTTCCCACCGGCCTGTTTTACTGCGTGACAATCCCTTGTACGCTGATCGGAAACCCATCCGTGCTAGAGACATGCTTCAAGGTACCATCCCGCTCGATTCGATAGCCCTGGACCGTCCCGAGCAATGAACTCAGGACATAAAGAAATTTGCCGTCCGGAGTGATGGCAAGATCAATGGGAACGCTTTGGGGACCGCCCGTATCTGCGGCTATTTCCTCCGCCAGCACCAGGTCGCCGCTAGGTGATACCGAATAGGAGGAAAGAGTGCCGCTGCCGGTATTGGAGACGTAGGCAAAGTGGCCATTCGGAACAAATCGTATCCAACATGCCGCGCTTTGATGGTCCGGAACCGCCACGCTGACCGCAACCACCTCCCCGGTGGATTCAATGCGATAAGTTGAGACACTGGCTCCATTGATTACCGGAATGCGGGGAACACGTTCGTTGGTCTCCGTAATCGCAATGATGCGCCCTCGCCCGAAGGAGACGCCAAAAGGCGTATGATTGTTGGATACAAGCTGGCTATGAGCGTCCGGGGTTCCATTCTTGGACATTTGGAAAATATCGATAAGATTGGCCAGTCTCTCAGTGACAATCAGCGTATTGCCGTCCGGCGAGAATGCTATCTGGGCTGGATCTGCGGTGGGGCTGCCCGCGCTGCGAATTGAATCAGGAATCGGATTCAGTTTGCCGGAATCATCCAGATTGAATCCGTTGATGTTGGGATTTCCGTGGGAATTTAAGACATATACCAGGTTTCCATGCAGCGAGAGGCTGACGGGAAATTCACCATTGGAACTGACTTTGTCGGCCAATACCAAGCCTTCCTTAGTGATAACCATTACCGAAACCTCATTGCTTCCGGCATTGACCGCAAGCAGGAATCTGCCATCAGGAGTAGCAATCAGAGCATCCTGCGAATCAAGAGGGTTGGGACCGCCAATGGGAGGAGGCAAGGGAATGGGACCGCTGCCAAGTCCGCCGGTCGATATTTCTTCCAGGCGCGTCAATGATCCATCCTGATTATGCTGCAGGGAAATTATGGTATTACCTGCCAGCTTATTTGTCAGAACATATATCTTGCCGCTATCAGCGCTATCCTCGGCGCGTGCGATAGTTGTAAGAAAAGTCGCTCCCAGCCAGATTGCTCCCACAGCCAAGATCCGCTGCAGTAAATTTGTCCTCAATTTCACAGGTGTGCTCCTTTGCGGCATAAGGCCGCGTTGGTGACTCAAGATGGCTTTTCGGCAGAGATAAAGCTCGCCGGTTGATTCCACAAAGCATGCGAAAGGGCACATAATTTCCGGTCAGATTTCCGGAAAAACAATAAGATAACGATCACGTCAGGCAAAAGGTGCGATACGGCCGCAGGGCACATGCTTCAGCCACCGCATTACCGCTCCAGTTCTGGGGTGCAGAGGGACTGGTGATATTCCACCGGTCCCTCCGGTATGGGCGAGTAGCCAACTGATTATCGGGCGACAATTCCCTGGATAGTTATGGGAAGACCATCGGCACTGCCCACAGGAGTCAGAGATCCGTCATTCTCAATCCTGAACCCTTTGACTGCGCCGCTAAAAGAAGCCAGGACATATAAGAACCGGCCGTCCTGTGAGAGGGCCAGATCAATCGGGACACTTGCCGGTCCGCCGGTATCGGCGCTGCCCAGCAAAGTCAACTCGCCTTCGCGAGACACGGAAAACGTAGACACTGTCCCGCTTCCGGTGTCGCCGGTAAAGGCAAATCGTCCATTGGCGCTAAACCGCACCCAGCAAGTTCCTGTTTTGTTCACATGGGTGGCCCTGCTGATCGGCTCCAGCCAGCCCTCGTCCGTCATTCTGTAAGTCGAGAGTGTGGCTCCATTCGGAGAACCAACGCGATGCCCAATGTCATTCCCCTCGGTGATTGCTACCAGATTGCTATGGCTGAAATCCACAGCGAGAGGAGTGGGATTATTTGCTGCTATTGTTAACTTCTCAGTTAACAATCCGCTTTCTTGCACCGCGAATATTTTGATAAAGTTTGTGAACATCTCGGTAATAACGAGATGCTTGCCGTCTGGAGTAATGGCTGCTTCGGAAGGACCGGAATCCGGAGTGCCCGTCACAATGGTCGAATGGGCAATCGGATGCAGTTTTCCGTCGTTATCCAGCCAAAAGCCTGACATGTTGGGCACGCCGCCAAAGAACTCGTCCGGACTCTCGCCTTCATTCAGCACGTAGATCAAATTCTTGTGATGGGCAATGCTGACGGGAAAATTGCCGTTCGAAGATGCACGATCCACCAGGCGCAGTTCGTCATTGGTCACGGCAAAAACTGAAACATCATTGCTGCGCGAATTAACTGCAAGCAGGAAATGTCCATTATCGGTCAGAACAAGACCATCTTGTGAATCCAGCGGATTAGGGCCAGGACCGTCGCCAAATCCGGGAGGCAGTTCGCCGGGACCGCTGCCGCGCCCGCCTGTAGGAACTTCACCGACGCGCGTCAATGTGCCATCCGCGCTCCGATGGTATACAACTATGGTATTGCCCTTGATAAGGTTGGTTAAGACATACACTGCTCCACTCGCCGGGCCCTTCTGGTCATGGTTTTCCGCGGAAGCTCCACCGCCCAGGAACAGACAAATACAGACGGTCAGGACGCCTAATACGGATTTCTGCGTGAGAGATGCTTTCCGTTTCATCACTTTTCCTTTCTCGCGATCGTTTTGCTGGATCGCCGAATGCTCATTTTGTTTATTCTGTATTTGCACAATCCACGCGAAAGCACCCTCGACGTCTTTTTGTTCTAAATATCTGTTCTAGAGATCGTCACTTGCGAACATTTCATAATCCCGTTTTGAAGGCATTCAAGTAGCTTAAGAGAAATACGCAATCCGATGAAAGTAAACTTCCTAAAGCGAGTTGGGCTGGATGTAGATTGCATTCATTTCCTATTCTGGGACGAAAAATCGCCGGCCGCAAAAAACGCTTTTAACATTCCTCACGCCAGAGTCCTTAAAAGCAGACCAATGTACCTATACAAAAGGGAAGGGAATCCAGCCCTAAAGCGGAGGACGTTCCTGGGCTAAGCTCCGATGAATCGCTGTTATTTATATCGTTTCTTGATTAAGGCCTCGAGCCCAGCGACTCCGCCATTCCTGAAATGGACGACCATCGAACCAGCGTCTTTGCGTATTTGAAGAAAATCACAGAGAACTGTGAACAGTTCTTTGGGGATTTCTATTTTTGTTCCTTCAGGCGATACAGCCATATATGATGAGCCTCTGATATTGGAGGCAGAACCGTTAATGGGAACGGGAGAAGCCATAGAATCTCCTTCTTGACGCGATTGCAAGCACCGATTTTTTACTCTTTATATGTTCTTATGCAAGCTATCAGACAAATCATTGGGCTGAATTGTGACAAACTCTTCTATAGACAAAAGATGCTTTCTCTGCTCCAGGCATTATCATTAGAGTTTTCCTATGCGGCACGGGCGTTATTCTGCGGCGCGAATAATCGCTCCAGATACTTTGTATCGATGTTTCCTTCTTCGAATCCATCATCGTCAAGAATACGTCTGTGAAGAGGAATAGTGGTATGGATTCCTTCCACTTCAAACATTTCCAGCGCTCTTCGCATGCGCATAATAGCTTCTGTACGATCGCGACCGTGAGTAATCAATTTGGCTACAAGTGAATCATAATAAGGTGGAATGGTCGCGCCAGCATATGCAGCCGTATCTATTCGTATGCCATTGCCGCCGGGGAGCCGGAATGTTCTGATGGTTCCCGCTGACGGAGTAAACTTCTCCGGATGCTCGGCATTGATGCGGCATTCTATGGCATGTCCGTAGTGCGTAACTGAAGGAACCAGATCATTGATGGAAGCACCACTGGCGATAAGAAGCTGTGACTTAACTATATCGATGCCCGTAACCATCTCCGTGACGGGATGCTCCACCTGTACGCGCGTATTCATTTCAATGAAATGCAGGTTGTCACGCTCATCCATGAGGAACTCAACGGTCCCCGCGTTGACGTAGCCAATGGAGGAAAGGCAGCTTTCCAGCGCTCTACTCACGCGATGCCTGAGATCTTCTGAAACATGCATGGAAGGAGACTCTTCCAGCAATTTCTGGTGCCTGCGCTGAATGCTGCACTCCCGCTCTCCCAGGCAGACGACATTGCCGTATGAATCGCCCAGCACTTGAAACTCAATATGGCGCGGCCTCTCAATGAATTTTTCCATGTACAAGCTGCCATTGCCGAATGCGGCTTTAGCTTCCGATTGTGCCGCGTTGAATGATTTTTCGAGTTCAGCCTGGCTGCGGATAACACGCATGCCTCTCCCGCCACCGCCGGCACAAGCTTTCACAATAACGGGAAATCCAATCTGCCTGACCCACTGCGCTGCCTCCTCCGCAGTCGCGATTACGCCGTCAGATCCGGGCAGGATGGGAATATTGGATTTCTTCATCGCCTGCCGGGCCTTTTCTTTTTCTCCCATAAGCCGAATCACATCGGGAGGCGGACCGATAAACTTGATTTTGCTGCCCTCGCAGATCTCGGCAAAGCGCGCATTCTCGCTTAACAAGCCATAGCCCGGATGAATGGCGTCCGCATCGGAAATATCTGCCGCGCTCATCACCGCCGGGATATTCAAATAACTATCGGCAGGACGCGGGGGGCCTATGCAGACTGCTGCATCCGCGAGCCGCACATGGCTGGATTCAGAATCAGCCTCACTGTAAACGGCCACCGTTTTCAGTCCTAATTCCTTGCACGCGCAGATAATTCGCACTGCGATTTCACCACGATTTGCGATCAGAACGTTTTTGAACACGGTATTGGATTAGTTGGTCTTTTCCGGGCGGACGGCAAATAAAGGCTGCCCGTATTCGACTGGTTCCCGGTCGCCCACAATTACTTCGTGTACTTCTCCGGCAAAATCAGAGTAAATTTCATGCATGAGTCTCAACACATCCACCATGCCCACCACCTGCCCCACCTTCACCGTGTCTCCCTTGCTGAGAAAAGGTTGGCTATTGGACGCCTTGGAGCTATGGAATATGCCGACCCACGGTGATTTCAGCATCTGCAACTGCTCTTCTTTGGTTTCGGCGTTACTTGAAACAGGCGCGTCAGCGCGGGCCGCGGGCAACTGGCCAGTGCCAGCAAAGCCCGCATTACCTGGAAGCAATGTTGATAAGATCGAAGCATCGGCATCATTTTGAACTTCGACACGGCGTTTGATTCTGACGGCCAGGTCCTCGCGCTCAATTGAAAATTCTGATATGTCTTTTTGAGATAAATAGTAGATAAGTTCTTTCAACTCTTCCTGGTTCATGAGCTCCCATCCTCTCCATGTCTGAAGCGTAGCTGATCAGGGGAGTTCAGCTGACATCCAAAGCACGTGTGTTATGCGGTAAATCCTTACACTCGCGTATGTAGCGAGATAATCAGCTGCCATTGGATGCGCAGGCGGCTGATTAGTGACAGAGGTTGATGACATGCAAGCCGGTGATTCTGGTTGCAATAGCAGACGTGCCTTATGGTCCGTTGTATCCGATGCTTATGCAACGAAACCCGATTTGCGGATAGCAAATCGAGACGTACTTAATCAATCATAATGATGATAGAGCGACGCCACGGATGATGAAATTGTTTCGGGAAATATACGGGGCGCGTGGCGCACGAAGTCGAGTTCCGGAGGTTGAACACCGCATTGCTGTTCTTACGTCTTAGTGTCCCGGGGGGCATCAGGGCTGCCAAATTTCGGTCTCACGCAGCACACGAGTTCCGAAATCGTGACGACCGCAATCAGCCTGTGGCGCTAGCCGCGTTATGCGTGGGTTAGGCTCATGCATCCATTCGATCCCAGGACGGCACGGATTGTCTAAAGTTTTGCCTTTTATATAGTTAAACAAAGTGACAGCTAGGGTCATTTTTTGGTGTTTCTCTTTCGATTTTCAGGAATCTAATGAGCGGTACTACTCACATTAAGTATGGGCCCCGGCTGAGAAACTGAATCCATGTCCCGGTAGGGAAGCAGTTTCAGATATGATGGAGTTCGCTGCCTGATCAGGACAAGTCCTCGGTGCTGTTTCATTAATGGAACACATGGCGCGCACATTAAGAGATACTTTCCAATCCTGTTGGCTGTCGGGCTTGGCAGATTTTCTCGTCGCAAAGCGTGAGTTATGAAAATCTACGGGAGCTAATGATGGGAGCGGCAGCGGTAAAGACGACGCTTTCTGAATCCGAACTGATTCACCGCATCCTCGCCGGTGAACGAGAGCTGTATTACGATCTGATAGCTCCTTATGAACGGATGGTGTACGTCAGCGCCATGTCATTATTGCATAATGAAGCAGAAGCCGAAGACTGCGCCCAAGATGCTTTTCTCAAGGCATTTTGCCATCTTCCGGAGTTCAAAGGCGAAAGCAAATTTGGCAGCTGGCTCGTCCGTATTGCGCTGAATGAAGCCAAAATGAAGCTGCGGAAGACGCGGGCTGACATGTATGACTCACTCGATAACGCGGTGGACGGTGAGGACGATGAATATATCCCCCAGACTCTCGGCGATTGGCGCGAGATACCGTCAGAAGCGCTGGAGCGCAAGGAAGTACAGGAATTGTTGCAGAAGGCTGTTGCCAGGTTGTCGGAACGATACCGCCTCGTGTTCGTGTTGCGCGAAGTTCAGAATCTGGGTGTGGCAACAACAGCGCAAATACTTGGTGTAAGCGAAGCAGTGGTAAAAACCCGTCTTGTGCGGGCGCGGCTTCAAATGAAGGATATGTTGGCTCCCGCGTTCAAAAATGGCCGCCTTTTCAGCCGACATCCTTTCAAAAAAGGAAAAAATCCATGGCTATGACCTGCAAGGACGTCTGGCGCGAAGTATCAAACTATATCGACAATACTATTTCGCCCGAGATGCGCCATGAGCTAGAGTTGCATCTATCCTATTGTCGGCATTGCACTGCAATTATCGATGGTGTGCGCAATGTTGTTGTTCTGGTAGCGGACGGACGGCTTTTTTCTCTGCCCGTTGGCTTCAGCGCTCGTCTCCAGGCGCGGCTCAACAAAGAATTGCTTTCCTGAGGGCCAGCGCTCCCGGAGAGTGATGATGTGAATGGGCCAGACCCTATCTCCTGCTGCAGATCACCTACATAAAGCTGTGGTGAATCAGGCGATGAAGGTGAATCTCAAATGCAGCGGTAAAAAGCGTAAGCACTGAAAGCACCAGGACTATACTGATCCTCCAGCGTTCTTTTGCGGTGAGCGGTCTCTTTCTCCAGACGGCCGAGGGAGCATTTCTTAGGCGATGGGATCTCCACAAAATCCACAGATTAAGCACCGACCCAATAATCGCCAGCAGAAGGGCCGGAATACGAAAGATATCCCGATGCAGGAACGTGATCCAGCCGGTCACAGAAGCTGAGATTGCGCTGAGCGCAATCCCGGTCCGGCCGGCGGTGACAACAAAAAGACACACCGCTTCAATCGTCGCCAGAAAAAAGGCTCCCCAGCTTCGTTTTAATGGAATATGATTCTGCTCCAAGTCCTCGGCCGCTTGAAGAAATCCCTTTCCCGGCAGGCCTGACATTTCTGATTTTTGCGCCATGAGTATCCCTCATCTCAGACCGTGATGGTTCTGCCCTTCAGTTCAGTTTTCTGGCACTCGATGTTCAACCTCCATGGCGATAGAGCTGATCATGCGCAAAGCTGCATGCAGCGTCTGTTGCTGAGAGACAATGCGTTATCGCCATGGGCTTAAGCAAGTTGCCGTACAAGGACCGAAGATACGAACAATGAATGCTTTGCGGAGGGAAGCATCTTTCCAAACCACTCTATACGAAAAATATTCTACTATATCTTGATCATCGCGCAGGACCATTACCGAAATAAAATCCGCATCTAGTGCCAATTTGGAACTTGCACAACTATTAGGTACTGTTGTTTCCTGATTTGGAATAGCCGATAAACTCCCTTCACAACTCATGAGCTAGTAAGAATGCCTGCAGACTGGAAGCTCTGAAGTGCACTGACAAACAGGGACACAGCCGTCAGTTATAAATGACTTGTTTTCCGGGCTGTCACACTGAATTTCCATCATCAGCAAGAAGCGGGAGCCGCTGCTGCAGGCTCCCGCTCCACAAAGGCGAGTTGCCGAGTTGCCGTTATCCGCGCGGGACCTCCCTTGGGAAATTCCGGCAGAAGCTAGTTGCCTTTATCTCAGTGGTTGGAGATAGTTGCAGTCGTGCCGTCAAACTTCGTGATGTTGATGTTGAACGGCTCGTTGTAGGTCGTGGCACGATCTTTAAGCATGCTGAGTCCCACCTGTTCGCCGAGCAAAATGGACGCCCTGCTGGAGCTGCGGAAGTGGATACCAGAGTGAATACCGTGGCCAAAGGTGACGTTGAATGTCAGTTTGGATAACTCACCATTGATAGTCAAACTATCCCGGTCCGCGCCCGTATAGGGCACCAGCGAGAGGCCATCCTCGCTGGACTGCATCACGTCGCTGCCGGCAGCCTGAAGCAGCGGCCGGATGGGCGCGTTACCATCAAAAAAGAACTTCATGGCGGTGGTGCATGCGCCACCCACAGTGCCGTGGCCGGTGGGATAGCACGGGTGAGTTGGCGCGCCCTCCGGGAATGCCACTGGCATCAGATAGCTGCCAAATTGCGAGAACATCTGGGCCACCACCTGCGAGTTGAGCACGTCGGGGTGTAGCTTTGCCGAGGCCTGGGGCAGAGGCGTCCTGTTGGTCAGCCGCGCGTGCACTAGGGCGCCCATTTCCTCCGGACGCTGGCGCAGGTTGATGATCCATTTGTGGAACCAGGCAGCCTTGAGGGCTCGAGTAGCCATTTCCGGTATGGTTGCTGCGGCTTCCACGGGATCGAGCGTGCCGAAACCGTGTTGCGACCGCGAACCAATATACGGATTGCCCGGGTTCAGCGGCGCATTGAGGCCCATCAACACAAGGAAGGCGGTGAAGTAAGACTGGTGCAGCACGTCCACGTGGGTGAATGCGGAAAAGCCCCTGCCATTGCGGAGATGCCGGAACGTCGAGTCAAAGGCCAGTGTCGTCGCCGGCGGGAACCCGCTCTCCACGCTCATGTACTCGTGCACGTCTGTCAGGAAGCTCTGGCCGGGAAGGGAGGTCTGGAACATCTGGCTGAGTGGCTGAGCCCCGTAAAATGTCGGCTGGAGCATGAACTGGGAGACATATGGTCCTTGAACGCTGCCGTCTCCGGGGACGATCTGGCCGCGGAACAGATTCTGCGGCGTGATTACGGAGGGATACTCATTGTTGGCGCCGCTCCTGATGAAGGAACACCGGTTCAGATCCGCCACCGCCTGGGCAGCCAGCGGGCTGTTTGCGTACTGCGTGAAATTCACATCGCGCAGCAGCGCTCCCCAGTAGAGTTCCACCTGCTCCATCGCGGTCTGCGCACTGGTAATGCTCGGCGCCGGCGGGATGTTGGTAGCATGTGAGTCCAGTCCCTCCAGCTCAAATGCCAGGGATGTCGCGGGACCATTCAATGTTCCCGTGAAGCCCGCTCCGCCTGGATTTCCGACGATGACGTTCTGGAGATCCCCGAAGCTGCCGCTGGAAAGAGCCCCGGTAAAACTATCCCAGGAAGCCTGGTTCACGATGCCCAGATCGTCATGCTGCAGGCATTTGCTCCAGTTCCCGCTATGGTCGGAAAACAATGCATTGTCGCCATTGTCAGGCAGGACACCTAGATCGATTTTTTCGTTACCGGCGGCGGCCTTTCGAATATTAAAGCCCTTATTCGCGCGATTGGGAGGGGCGTAACTTATGACAGAAGCCTCGGCCTGAGATGCTTTTCCGCTTACCAGAGGTTCAAGCGGAATGATCGCCGACACAACGGCTGCCGAAGCCGCGCCCTTTAAAAATCCGCGGCGCCCCAGATTGCTGGATTGTTTATTATTGGAAGGCTCTGGATCCTTCATACGATTTTCCGATTCGGTAACTTGCATAGTCTCTCCTTAAACAAGTAATGAATTTGGTAATTGCTGGTGAAGTTTGAGCCGGTTCTTGCAGTCGCGTGTGTAGACAAGCACGCAGGATGAACGGGACTGGAACCTTGGTATAAGCCGCTGACTACTTGACGCATTGATGGATTTTTCCGGGACGTTCAGCAGATATTTGCGGCCAAGCCGAAAAAGCAAAATCATTGATTACCTTCAGAGCTGCTGGACATTGGTCGCCTAATACTTTCCTTCCTTACACTCATGGCATAAATTGTTTGAAACGGAACAAAGCGGATAACTATTGTGTTTCGGATTGGGAATTGTGCTGGATAGATATCTGGTGGATAAATAAATATGGCTGATCGCAAATTGTCTGCAATCAGCCATTCAGTGGTGCTCTTTCGCGTCGGATGAGCCTTGACCAACTCTAGTTGGCCAGTGCTCACCCCTTTTGTCGTTCGATACTAAGTATCCTTACAACAAAATCTACATGAAATGGTCAATAGAGTTTAGTAAGCGGTCACAATTCTTCTGCGCATTTGGTCTTCATCGGCATGGGTTGGTTGTGAGCTCTTCACGGACATCTTACTTTTTTATTCTGATATGCAAAAGATTTGGTCAATTCGAATTAATCAATTCCATTTTGGGATTGATATCTGGACGCACATCTAATACATGTACGCACATGAGAAAACTCTCATCATCAAATAAACCATCGGTAGCAAGTTATTTTCAGCATAGCATGGTGTACTATGCGAGCGCATTATGAGCGACATATCTGTTGTTCAAGACAAGACTGAGGATATGAACCCAAAAGGGCCTGCTCCTGTACATCTATGCGATCCGACTATTTGGGTTGACAACCATGGAGATTGCTTGTTTCGCTATGCAATGTCCCATGTGCGCGACCCACAAACTGCAGAGGACCTGGTACAAGAAACATTTCTTGCGGCCTTGGCCTCGCAAAATCGTTTTTGCGGCGGCTCCTCGGAGCGAACCTGGCTTGTGGGCATCCTGAAACATAAAGTGATTGATCATTATCGCGCGGTGAGAAGGCAGAACAGGGCGACCGAGCTTTCCGGCTCCCTCAATGATGATTCGGTAGGATCCGATGACACAGGATCATGTAGTGAGCGGGCCCGCGCAGACGCGCCTCTAGAAGAATGGCACATCAATCCCGCCAAATGCACGCAGCAAAAAGCTTTCTGGGACGTGCTTCAGCAGTGTCTTTCCAAAGTATCCCCGCGCCTGGCCAGCGCTTTTGCCTTGAAAGAAATCGAACAGCTGGATACCAAGGAAATCTGTGAAAGCTTGAATGTAACGGAAGGAAATTTGTGGGTCATGCTTCACCGTGCCCGTGCCTATCTCAGGAAATGCCTGGAAGGCAACTGGCTGAACAAGGCTGCTTAAGCCGCCTAAAGACTCCCGATTGCTAAAATTATTTTTTTATCCAAACCAATTCACACGCAGTTGTCACTTTTGTTATCTCATGGAATCTAATGCTTCGTAGGATGTATGGACATTACCAGCATTGGTGCATGGCACAAATCGATCCCTGCATCAGCACGATGCCGGAAGCAAGGTTTCATCCATAATGCGTGAAACAAACAAGCAGTCGAACAGAAAACATGGGGCGCGGCTAGGCGGCTGGTATTCGAAAAGCTGCGATCGCAGCAGGTTTCTGATATCCAAGTCGCTTGAAATAGAACTCTCCTGGCAAGAAAAGTTCCACCTTTACGCGCATCTGTCGACGTGCGGCTCGTGCCGGCATTACCGGCAGCATCTCCGTATTATTCGGCGGATGATCCGATGCTATTGTTCTCGTCATCCGGAAGCAAGCTCCGGCTGGCAACTGTCCGCCGAGGCGCGCGAGCGCCTGAAAAAGCTGATTCAGGACAAAATGCGTAAGCCGAACAATCAGCGCGCAAGATTTCTTTCCGCACTCGGCTTTTCTTTTTCTGTTTATTCCACGAAGCCGCGGCAGGCAGGCCGCAACCAGCATTATTCCGTGAAACCCTCAGACCTTGACACTGTTTCCGCCGCTTAATCCGTTTATCAGCTCAGGAACAATCCGCTGTCAATAGGCGCGATTATTTACGCACGGAAGTGTAATGGTTTTTTTCATTCTTGCCATGTGTAACTTTGCACGAATCCATGCATCTAACGGCAGCCGGATAGCTAGTAAAGCCTTATGACAGTAGTTACCTAATTGTTAAATAAAGGCAGTTTATGTAAGGAGCTGAAGCATAATGAAAATAGTAGCTGTAAAGAATGTCACTCTAGTGTCCAGCTCGATTGACCGGGATGTCCGAGAGATACTTTCAGCCAAGCTGCAAATGGATGCTGAGCAAGTTGCTGGTGTGATAACCCTGGGTGAACTCGGGTTTGATTCGCTCGCGCTTTCTGATCTGGCGGAAGCAATGGAAGACAAGTTCGGGGTGCAGATCCCCAACCGGATTCTGCCTGCGACACTTACACTCAATCAATTAGTGGCCCTCCTGAGCAGGTCCCATGAGAATGCTGAAGATGGCCTTGTGACATCTGAACCAGCCGACTGAGTCGCTAATTTTCCAGCCGGGCAATACGCCACGATTTTCTGGTGAAAGTACCATGCGAACCTGCAGGAACTTCAGGGATCGTGGCGGATTATAAAATGCCCATCGATCGGGGCACCGCACAGAGCGGGGACATCCCGCAGCAGCATGAGAATACCGCTATGGACCTGATGAATACTTGGAACGGACAAAACAATGCAGAGCCCCTGTCATGGAATGTCCACCGGCTTGCGGGCACGCTCGATCGATGGAAGCAACTGGTTGGACAGACCGCTGCGGTGCGGCGATGCGGCCCGGAAACGCTCTTGCTCTCCGAAAACAGCCCGGCCCGAAGGAGCTATCTGGTGGAAGAGGGAGTTCTAGCCTTGAGCCATCACTTGAGCACGGGCAAACAGGTATTTCTGACCCTGCGCTCCCGCGGCCAGGTGTTCGGGCACAGCCGGCATGTGCTGAATCATTCGTTCGAACTCTCCGCAAGCGCGTTGACGGATTGCGTGGTGCGAACGCTGGATTCGCAGTGGCTAATTGATCAGATCAAAGGCGGAGGTGATGCTGGCGTGCTGCTGATGGAGCAGCACGCCTTCGATCTCTATGAATCGGCTCCGGCGCTGATTGACCTGGTCCATCTTGACGCCAGTGCCCGCCTGCGGAAGTTTCTAATCCAATTCGCTGCCGCGGCCGGTCTTCCTTCGGGCGATGAGATGCACGTGAAGGTGCCATTAACGGATGGTTACCTGGCCTCGCTACTGGGAATATCTCCACAGCAGTTCAGCGCCGTGAAGAGGAAACTGGCGTCGGAAGGCAAAGTACGCCACATGCGCGAGAAGCAAACCTGGATCATTTCTACCGGACACCATCAATTCACCATGACGTAGCCTGAATTCACATGATGAACGAAATCCCAACCATGACGCTATCTTCCCAGCCTGGGTCCGGTGTTTTCTTCTGGAGCAGGGAGTCCGCGCGTTCGACACTTTGGCAATGGAAGCAAAGCGGCCTACTCTCCGCGCCACAGTGGTATCCGGCGGGCGCGCCCATTTTTGACCGCAGTGCGGCGCCCCGGGACGCATTTCTGCTGGAGAGGGGCGTTGTGGCCTTTGAGCGCGATCCGATGGCCAGGGAGAAGTCGGGCATTGGTGCGCTGTGCCTGCCCGGGAACCTCTTCGGCCATTACCCCGGCGGCCTTGCGGACGACTCCCTGCACTCGGTCATCGCGCTCACGCGATGCATGGTGTATCAAATCAGCAGGGAGAAAATGCTGGCTGCGTTGCGCAAGGGTGGTGAAACGGCGCTGTTCATCGTTCGCCAGTATCTGCACAACCTTCTCTGTGCGCGGTCACGCGCGACTGAATCAAGCACCAAAGGTACGAAAGCCCGGCTTGAGCATTTGCTGTTGGAACTGGCTTCAGTGCTGGAAGACCGGGGTCCCGCAGGGTGCATACGGCTTCCGCTCAAAGACAAAGAACTTGCCGGGATCCTAGGAATTTCACCGCAGCAGTTCAGCGTGATCAAGAAAGAGATGGAAGGCGAGAAGGTGATCGCGTGCTTTGGACAGAGAAACAAACTGGCGCTCCGTAGCGGTGGCGCCAAAATTCAGTTTTTTAAGGTCTATTGTTACAAACGTATACCCAGTATTGCTTAAAGTGCTTGAATGCCGCACCTTTGGGAAACACAGGAATATCTATACACGATTTATTGATACATGAATATTTTACATAAAACTAAATCTTATGGAGAGGAAAAAATGATCCTGGAACGGACTGATAGCGGATCGATTGAAGCGCCGGTGGAAGCCATCTTTCATTGCTTCTGGCGGGCGGAACTCTGGCCGAAGTTTACCGACCATGTGGTGAAGGTCGAGATGCTGGAGGAACAACAGGGATACCAGCGCTATGCCATGCATGTGCAAGTCGAAGGCAAGAAATATGTCATGGAGACCCAGCGCATCGCGGTTGCGCCGCGCTCCATCTCATTCCAGCAGCCCAAACCTCCGGTGCTCATGAATGCGCACAGCGGCCTCTGGACTTTCGAGGAAGGTCCTTCCTCTACGCGGGTCAAGGTGGCGCACAGGGTGGACTTGAACGAACCGCGGGCAATGGAAGTCCTGGGAGTAGCTTCCGCGGAAGAAGCTCGCCAGAAGATCATGGGGAATCTCCATCGCAACGGCATGGCGATGATTGATTCCATAAACGAGTATCTGAAATCTCAAGAAGGGCAGCAATTGCTCGAACAGAAGCTCGCCAGCTATGCGAGCTAAAGGTGACCTATGGCTGAGGTAGTTGTGACAGGCATGTACGCAATCAGTCCGGCAGGAATGGGACTGGATGCATTGTGGAACACAGTGCGGGACGGAAAGTCCTGTGGCGGACCAATCACCGATTTTGACTGCTCAAGAAACGCGGCCTGGATCGCGGCCCAGGTTCCCAACTTCGATCTGGCTTCCTGGGGATTTTCGCACGAAGACGCCGCCCATTTGGATCGATCAACGCAGTTCGCCCTGATAGCGGCAAACCAGGCGGTAAAGACCGCGGGCCTTGATATGCAAAAGATCAATTCCTATCGGGCGGGCGTTTGCATCGGCACGGCTATTGGCGGGGTTGATTCCATGGAGCGGGCTTTTCGCCAGCTTTGCATGAAAGAAGGCGAGGAGCGCAAAAAGCCCAAGAGAGTCAGGCTAAACCCGGATAAGGCTGATTCTCGCCTGTGGGAATCCTATAGCGCTCATTCGGTTTCCCATCAAGTTGCGAAGCGGAACGGCTTTTACGGATTCTGCTCCACCATGTCCACCGGTTGCACGGCGGGTGTGGATGCAATCGGGCTCTCGGCCGAACTGATTCGTGATGGAATCGCGGACATCATGATCACCGGGGGAACGGACGCTCCCATTACCCCGATTGTGCTTTCCTCTTTCGATAACATTCGCTGTCTTACCCGCAGGAACCACGAACCCACCAGAGCTTCAAGGCCTTTTGACCGGGATCGCGACGGCTTTCTATTGGCGGAAGGTTGCGGCGTGCTGGTGCTCGAATCAGAAGAGCACGCCCGCAAGCGGGGAGCGGAAATTCTGGGCTATGTCCTGGGGTTCGCCAGCCTCTGCAACGCGTACCACATGACGGGGTTGCCGGCCGATGGCCTGGCGCTCGGAAACACCCTGGAGAAGGCGCTCGGATTGTCGCGCATCAACCCGGAAGAGGTTGATTACATCAACGCCCATGGAAGCTCCACCCCACAAAATGACCGCAACGAGACGGCCGCTTTCAAAATGGCATTCCGCGACCATGCCCGCAAAGTTCCCATCAGCTCGACTAAATCCGTTCTTGGCCATCCTTTAGGTGCGGCCAGCGCACTGGAGTCGATCATCTCGCTGCTGTCAATCAAGGAGAACGTAGCTCCGCCCACGGCAAACTACGAGACTCCTGACCCTGATTGCGATTTGGATTACGTGCCGAACTGCGCTCGTGAGACAAAAATCAACGTGGTGGAATGCAATGCCAGCGGATTCTCGGGAATCCATTCGGCCGTTCTCTTCGGCAGCCAGGAATTCGGAGAGCGGGTAGCGGCAAGAGGAGGCAGATAGTCATGCCGACGAAGAGACGAGTAGTAGTCACGGGCGCAGGAGTGATTTGCGCCAGCGGCATCGGAAGCAACCAGGTATGGGAACGCTGCCTGGCCGGCAACAACTCCATCCGGGAGATAACCCATTTTGACACGCAGGCATACAGTTGCAAGGCGGCCGGTGAGATCGATGATTTCCGTGCAGCGGATTACATCCAGCCGCAAATCATCCAGCAGACAGACAGGTCCGCTCATTTGGGGATGGCGGCCTGTCAACTGGCCGCCGACGAAGCTGGAATCGAGCTGAAGAACGAGGATCCGAACCAAGTAGGAATGTATTTTTCCAATCTGGTGGGCGGCATGGACTTTGCCGAGCCCGAATTGTACGCACAAACCTATATGGGGCCGAGCCGGGTTAACGCGTATCAGGCCATTGCCTGGTTCTATGCAGCCGCACAGGGACAGTGGAGCATAAAGACGGGGATAAAAGGCCATGCCAAAACGGTGGTGGCGGACCGCACGGGTGGTTTGCAAAGCATCGGACTGGCCGCATACGCCATCCGGAAGGGACATTGCCAGGTCTCTTATGCCGGAGGCTTTGAGGCTCCGATAGTTCCCTATGCCTTGCTGATGTATGGAACCACGGGACTACTTTCAAGAGATACTACCGATCCGGTCCGAGCCTATCGTCCGTTTCATCGCCGCCGGAGCGGATTGGTGCTGGGAGAAGGCAGCGGCATCCTTATTCTTGAAGATCTGGAACACGCCTTGGCGCGTAAGGGAAAGATCTATGCCGAGATTACCGGGTTTTCGGTAGCAATGGACGCGCCGCAGGATGCCGCCGGTACTGGCCTTGCCCGTTGCTTTGCGGAGGCATTGGCCAGTTCGGGACTGAAGCCGGAAGACATTGACCATATCAATGCCGAGGGTGCCGGCACCATCGTCGATGACAACACGGAGGCCTCCGCGATCCGCATGATCTTTAGCGGCGTGAGGAAGAACCTTTCCGTCAGCTCGCCGAAATCGATGTTTGGCCATACGCTGGCGGCTGCGGGCGCCATTGATGTCGCCCTGGCCTGCCGCATGATGCAATCCAACACCGTGGTTCCCACGATTAACCTAGACGATCCCGATCCGGAATTAGGACCTGCGCATTTCAGCCAGTCCGTTGAAGAGAAGCCCATCCATGCCGTGATGTGCAGCACGCGCGGCATCGGCGGACTGAATGCGGCACTGGTTCTTCGCAAGTATGTTCAATAGGAGATGATCTGTGGCAGAGCAGAACCTGGCGCTCAATTTTCGTTCACTCTATCCGAGGCTTCTGAGCTTTGGCATTGGATATGGCGACTTGGAACGGATAACCAGCCGCGTCAATGACTGGACCTCATTTGCCCGCGCCATGGCCGATCTGGGAGAGCACTGGGAAGCTTCGGGGGACAAATCATACAAGTCAGGTTCCCTGGAAACTCCCCGGCAGCAGTGGCTGCGCGCCGCCGCTTACTATCACTACGCACAGTTGCGGCTCCATGATTCGCTGCTGAAGGAAAGCCTGCGCCGGGCATGCAGGCAGGCATATGCCAAGTATGCGCCGCTCGCGGACCCCACGGTGATCCGCTGTGAAATACCGTTTCAGGGCATGAACCTTCCTGGCTATCTGCGGGTCAGAAGACCGGGAGGGTCGTGTGTGATCCTGATCGGTGGGCTGGATTCCGCGAAAGAAGTAGAGCTGCACCATTTTGCGGAGATTTTCCTGAACCGGTGCTGCTCGGTGTTCTATTTCGACGGTCCAGGGCAGGGCGAGCTGTATGGACGTTCGTCCATGACTGTGGGGTTTGAAAAGGCAGTTGCGAGCGTGCTTCAGTTTGTTACTTGCGATCAGCGCGTTCGGGCCGGCGAGATTGGCTGCTTTGGAGTGAGCTTTGGCGGATACCTGGCATGCCTGTCCAGCGCCGCCAATCCTCGCATCAGCGCCTGCATCAGCATCGGAGGATTTCACGATAACAGGATCCTGCCGAAGCTGCCGCCCGTTGCCGCCGCTACCGTCAAAAACGCTTTTGGCCTGGCCGCCGATGCCAATCTGAGCGAGATCAATCCTTACGTGACGCTGGAGGCGCAGAGCGGGAAGATGACGGCGCCCTTGCTGATCGTGCACGGCACGGCCGACCACCTGGTGGACTCCGGCCAGATCGAGGCAATGAAGGCATGGACCCTGGGACTGGTTGAAACCATGGTGCTGGAAGGCTCGGAACACGTATGTTCGGACCGTTTCAATGAATGCCTGCCGCACATGGGCGACTGGATGACGACGTGGTTGCTGCACAAAAATGAATTTGTGGCTGTTATCTGATGACTGTCTCCGGCAAAAAATTCATTGACCTGAGCCTTTCCATCGAAGACTCAGCAAGCGAGGTTGTACCGGTCCAGCTTCGCTACTTTACACATCGGGAAGGGGCCGAGCAGATGGGGCAGATCTTTGGCGTCAATGCGGACGATCTCCCCGATAGGCTTGGCTGGGCCGGTGAAGAAGTGCGGCTCATTACTCATGCAGGGACACACATGGATGCGCCCTGGCATTACGGACCGGTATCAGAGGACCGGCCGGCGCGCACCATCGATGAAGTCCCCCTGGAGTGGTGCTATGGCCGTGGCATTGTCCTTGATTTTCAGGATCTGGAGGAAGGAGCGGAAATTTCCGTCGAGAACCTGAAAGACGCCCTGCGCAAAATTAATTACCGTCTGCAGCCTAGCGACATCGTGCTATTGCAGACCGGGGCGGCGCGATGGTGGGGCGACAGATCTTATCCGGACCGGGGCGTGGGTCTGGGATGCGAAGCAACGTTATGGCTGGTGAAACAGGGAGTGCGGGTTATCGGGACCGATAGCTGGGGACTGGACCGGCCCTTCAGTTACATGCGAAACGAATTTCAACGGACAAAAGATGTAAATTGCATCTGGCCTTCGCATTATGCGGGGCGCTTGCAGGAATATTGCCAGATTGAAAAGCTCACGAATCTGGATCTGCTGCCACCTTTCGGTTTTATTGTGATGTGCTTTCCGATCAAAGTTACAAAAGCAAGCGCTGGCTGGACGCGCGTGGTAGCGATGTTCCAGGACTGAGCGCGGGATGCGTAAATATGAATAACCTGGAAAATCACCTGACCCTGATCAATGTTTTTCCCGTTGAATCGGAGAAACAGGAGCGATTGATCGAAATTCTTACCCGGGCGGTAACAGTGACCATGCGGCAACAGCCCGGCTTTATTTCCGCGCGCGTGTATCGTGGCATAACGGGTAACTATGTGGCCAACCTCGTCCAATGGCGCTCGCGGGAGGATTTCAACCGCATGTGGCAGCAAGCCGCGGCCCAGGAGCATGTGGCGGAAGTGCATACGGTGGCCCGGGGCAATCCTCAGCTCTTTGAATTGAGCAATGCCATCGAGGGGCTTTCCCAGGAAGCGGCCAGTGGCAATGGGGCGCAATTGGATCCTGTGCTGGCGGCGGAGCATGACATCGTGATCTCCAAACCGTGGAAGCAGTGCTTTGAACTTTGCGCCGACCTGAACCGCTGGCCTGAATTCATGCCGGCCGTGCATAAAGCCAAAATCCTGCGCGAAAGCCATGGCGACCAGGAGATCGAGCTTACGGCCAACTTTGGCAATGAGGTTGTGAGCTGGCGCTCCCGGCGGGAGATCCTGCCCGAAGCAAGGACCATTCGGTTCTGGAGTCTCACGCCACGCGCTCCCATCAAGGCACTTGCCGGCGAATGGTTTTTTGAACCTGAAGGAAGAAGGAAGACCAGGGTGCGGGTGGCACACAAATTCGAACTGGCGGACCTGGCGCAAGAAACCGCCGTGCGGGCGCGAATCTCGCAGAACATGATCGGCGATCTGGTTGGAATGAAGAACTACATGGAGAGAAAAATATGACATTAACGGAAAAAAGAGCGGTCGTGACGGGAGGCGCGCGCGGCATCGGACGCGCCATTGCTCTCGCCTTCTTGCGTGAAGGCGCTCATGTGTTTATTACCGGACAGACGGAAGAGAGCGTCAGCAAGGGAATCGAGGACATCAAGGCTGAATTCCTGAAAGGCCAGCATGGCAATGGAGTCCATCTCTATGGAGCGGCTCTGGATGTGCGCGACCAAGCCTCAGTGGACAAAGCCCTGGACTCCGCCATGGAACAGATGGGAGAAATCAATGTTTTGGTGAACAATGCCGGACGCGGCGGCGGCGGGCCTACGGTGAGCACCCCGGAAAAAATCTGGTTCGATGTGATCGAAGTCAACCTGAACGGCACCTACCGGATGACCCGGTCCGTGCTGGCCCGATCAGGGATGCTCAAACAGAACTGGGGACGCATCATTAATATGGCCTCTACCGGCGGCAAACAGGGAGTGCAGTTGGCGGCGGCTTATACGGCGTCAAAACATGGGGTGGTGGGCTTCTCAAAGTCCTTGGGACTTGAGCTGGCAAAAAGCGGTGTCACGGTCAACGCCATCTGTCCCGGGTTCGTGGAGACCGATCTAGCCAAGACCGCACGCGACAACTATGCCCGCATCTGGGGCGTGGATTCTAAAGAAGTGTTGCGTCGGTTTGAAGCCCGGATTCCTATCGGCCGTTATGTGCGGCCCGATGAAATAGCGCCCCTGGCGGTCATGCTGGCTTCGGACAACTCCGCCGCTATCACCGCCCAGGCGATCAATGTCTGCGGTGGATTGGGCAACTACTAAAGACCGGATGCGGCAAAGCCGCCCCTGGCGAAGCTGTACGCGGCGATTTTGAAAGCAAGGATTGAATGACTGTTAAGAAGTTGAAAATAAACCGTTCTTTTGCGTCGGGTATTTTCACGGCCGGCCTTTTGGTCTGCCACCCACAAACCGAATTGGAAAGGGCGCGCAGATTCCAGACTCGCGCCAGAAAGGACATCCCCAATGAAGCTGAAGAGAACGGTTAAAAGTATTCCAGGTCCGGCGATATTGCTCGTGTTGCTGGCATGCTTTTCTTTGTCCTCCTGGAGCATAACCGCGGACCAGGAGGATAACAGCCAGAATGGCAGGGTCTATGTGCTGACGAACCAGGCCCCGGTGAATACGGTTGTTGTGCTGCATCGGGCCGAGGACGGCGTGTTGACGAAGTTGCAGGAAGTCCCGACCGGCGGAAGCGGCAGCGGTCCCGGCCCCCGGCCTCCACAATTCCCTCCCGGACCAGGACCTGATCCTCTCAATTCCGCGGACGCAATCACCCTTACGGAAGATGGCAGGTTCCTGCTCGCGGTCAATCCCAGAAGCAATGATCTTTCCGTTCTGGCCGTGACGCAAGAAGGGCTGCGGCTGGTGGACAGGGCGGCAACGCAGGGGATCTTCCCGGTAAGTGTCACGTCATCGCATGGCGTGGTCTATGTGGTCAACCAGGGACAAAGCCCCACCAATTCCGTTACTGGCGCGGCCAGCATCACGGGTTTCTTTCTGGCGCATGACGGCAAGCTGAGCGCTATACCGGGCTCCACCCGCACGATCGGAGAACCTGGCGCCGCTCCCGGCAAGGTAGCCATCACCCCGGATAACCGTCTGCTGATCGTGGCGGAAACCATTGCCAATTTCATCGACGTTTTCCACTTGCAGGAAGATGGACGCACGGGATCGCTCACCCGCTTCCCTTCCAATAACCGGACACCCCTGGCGATTGCATTTACGCACCATAACATCATGGCTTTAACCGAAGGCGATATGCAATCAGCGCAGACCGGAACACCCGGCGGCTCCAGCACCTCCACCTACCGCATTACGGAGGATGAAACCCTGGAACCTATCAGCCAGGCGGTACCCAATTTTCAGACATCCAACTGTTGGGTCCGGTTTACGCCGGATGGACGCTTTGCCTATACCGGGAATACCGGCAGCGGAAGCGTATCTTCTTATAGTGTGTCACCAGCCGGAGAACTCACGCTGTTGGCGGCGGTCGCGGCCAATACGGGAGGCTTCGCCAGTGTTCCCATCGATCTGGATATCAGCCGCGACGGCAAATTCCTGTATGTCATTGCTTCATTTATCGGCACGGTTGAAGGATATCGGATTGAGCAAGACGGGTCTCTGACCCATGTATCAGACGTAAGTGGTTTTCCTGTCAGTATGCAGGGCATCGTTGCCCGCTAACCGTCGGCGTGCTGTTCGGAGGGGGACGGGAATCAGACCCTCGTCCCCTTGTTCTTAGGCGTTTTCGTCGCATATTGGATGGAGTTTCACCAGGCCGGTAATGGTTTTACACAAGTTTTGAGATTTTTTAGACTGGGTTGTCACAATTTGCAATCTTATCCGGTCTTTCTTTTGTCTTCTTATCTAAAGCCGTTCCAAGGATATTTGCAAAGCCCTTGGATCGCATAATAGTCACAGCAGATTATTCAATCAGGACATGGAAGAATGGCGGCCGCGACGACAAGTACGGGTGTATCTTTAACCGGAATGTGCACTGATCAGCGCCTGGATACGTTCCTTCAGTACCGGCCGTTATTGCTCTCGATTGCCTATCGGATGCTGGGAAGCATGTCTGATGCCGAAGATATGCTGCAGGAAAGTTTCCTGCGGTGGCAGCAATCTTCAGAAGCTGACATTCGCTGCCCTAAGGCATTTCTTGTGACGGTGATCACCCGCCTGTGCATCAATCAACTCCAGTCCGCCCGTGTACAACGCGAGCAATACTTCGGAGAATGGCTGCCGGAACCTGTGGTGTCCACAAAGGAGAGCGATCCCTCCAGGCTACCCCAGATGGATGAATCATTATCGATAGCATTTCTGGTGATTTTAGAGCGGTTGTCGCCGGTAGAGCGCGCCGTGTTCCTCCTGCGCGAAGTTTTCGACTACGAATATTTCGAGATCTCGCGCGTTGTAAGCCAAACCGAAGTGAACTGCCGACAGATTTTCCGCCGGGCCAGGCTGCACATCAAGGAAATCCGCCCTCGCTTTGATGCTTCTGCAACTCAGAAAGAGAAGCTGGTGCGGGAGTTCATGTCCGCGACTGCGCGCGGTGACATCGAGGGGCTGCTGCGGATCTTCGCCCATGACATAACCGTCCATACTGACGGAGGTGGAAAGGCTTCAGCAACAGTACATCCGGTGTATGGCATTTTGAATGCCGCACGTCTGGTTGTCCATGGCAACAAGAAGTTCAGATCGGAAAAGTCGGTAGTCAAGTTTGTCTTGATCAACGGCCAACCTGGTATCGTTACTTATTTGCATGGACGGGCCGAGACTGTCCTGGCTCTTGACATATTGGATAATCAAATTCGCAATGTTTATATCCTGCGAAACCCTGACAAGCTGCAGGTTGTGCCGCATTCGATTGATGCCTGAGCGAGAGGCGGCAGGCGCCTGCAATCTTATGACTTTTCTTTTCTTTCCACAAAATTCAAAATATTTTCCCGGTCTGTCACAACATGTCTTTGACGACGGTCATGACTTAACAGGTGCACAGGCTGGATTTTTGCGCGGCAAATATATTCATTTTAAGATAGGCCCCGATGCCACCTTTCTCGCGCGGCTTGGAAATGTATATCTTCCAGGAATACTGGAATGACAAAACGCTGTTCACGGAACTTCAAGACTAAGGCTGGGGGAATCGAAGAGAACTCGTCTGCCGAATTCGTGCAGGTGTTTGATCACTATCGTCCACTACTTTATTCCATTGCCTATACTATCCTGGGGACTGCCTCCGATGCACAGGCGATGATAAATGAAACGCTTCACCTCTGGTTGCAGAGGCCGGACCACAGCACCCGAACCGCCCGTAGCTTCCTTGTGACCACTCTGGCTACCCTTTGTGTTGACCGCTTGCAGCACCCGGCGGAAGCACCGCCTTCCGCTACACAGGCGGTAGAAATGAAAGGTTGTTCCTTGTTCGATGGTTCGCCCGCCAGCTCCATTTTTCTTACATTTATCATGATGTTGAACCGGCTGACGTCGACCGAACGCATCGTTTTTCTGTTGCGGACGATTTTCAGATATGAATATTCTCAGATTGCCCAGGCCATCGGCAAGGACGAGGCGGAGTGCCGTAAAATCGCGAAGCGTGTAAAAGCATATATCACCCACAATCATTTCAATTTCGACCAGTCGCTCTCATTGTCACAAATCTGATGCTTGGATTGTCTTCCAGAAAGATAGCCGCTCAACCAGACAAATACGGAAGATCAAAAAAGGGCGGGATTAGATCCGCTATTCCAAACAGAGTAAACAATGAAATTAAGACATGCGCGAATTGTCACAAGAGATGTTCAAGCTTTGGCCCGTTTTTATCAGGAAGTAACCGGGATCGCGCCGGAAGGCAGCAGCGACTATCTGGAATTCCGGACACCCGAAGGAGCATTTGCCATTTCAAGCCAGCAAAAAATGGAAGAGCATGGCGCGAAAGCCACCACGCCGGGGACCAACCGTTCCATGGTACTGGATTTTGAAGTGGAGGATGTGAATAAAGAGCGCGAACGGCTCAGCCGGATTGTACGCGAGATAGTGCTTGAACCAAAAGACCAGCCATGGGGAAATCGCTCAATGTTATTCCGCGATCCTGATGGAAACCTGGTGAATTTTTTTACGCCGCGCCGCAATGCGAATGTCATCACGGAACTTGAACACACCAAGGTGTAATACCTGCCGTACCATGGCGGCGGCAAGAAAATGCGTTTACCGGCATGCGCAATCAAAAAACGGAATCAAAGTAACCCTATTGATCCAGAGCCGGGCTGAATGGGCATTCTTAGATTGGGGATCTTAAAATGGATACTGCTAACGCTTCGATCGGTAAAACCCGCCGTATTGCCGGCCTGGTGCTGATCTGCCTGGGATCGATTGTTCTGATCGGCAGCGCCGGCGCTAAATTTGCGCATGTGCCAAAGGTAGTGAATGATCTGGGTGCGATGGGGTTTGAAAACGGACGGCTTACGATGATCGCGGTTGCAGAGGTCATAAGCGCTCTCTTATTCTTATTGCCGTTTACCCGCTCCATCGGCCTCTTGCTGGCCTCAGCTTATATGGGAGGCGCCATTGCCACCCACGTTCAGCATGGCCAGCCCTTCATTCAGCCCGCCATGATTCTGGCCCTTCTCTGGGCCGGCGCCTGGCTGCGCCATCCCCAGGTCTTATGGAGCATGAATCCGGCTTCCACATCTTCATACTCCCCTCTGCAACCGCAAGCGGGGATTCTGAAGAAAGTCAGCAATTAGCATTTCCCACGCACCTTCCGAAAGATGCAGCCATTCGAGCAAGCCGGCGCGGTGATCCCGGGGAAGTTTCATATTCTTCTACATCATTCGGGAGATCCGTTAGTAGTTCAAAGATAACGGATTCTGTTTTTCCCGACACGGACAATTTGGAAAGCCGGGATCGCTTGCAATCTCCTCCATCGCCTGTGGTTCCCCAGGCGAGTGGAGCGAATCTTTTCCCCGAGCCTTCGTCTTGGAACAACCAAAGTTTACTCGGATGATTGAACCGACTTCCTCATGGAATCACTGTCTCTTTCATGAGATCACCGACCTTCTCTCATCTGCGATTGTCTCAGCCTCGTGCCCCTCCGGGATCGATTGAACGAATTGGGATCACATAACGAATAGGAGATCGTGGAAGATCGGGGGAATCGGGCAGGGTAATTTTCCTGCCTTGGTTAAACCATCTTTCCTGTTTTGCGGGCAATAACAAGAGGGACAGAGCTGCATCTGTCCCTCAGGGTTCATTTGATGGTTTTAGTGGGCCACAACACCTTCTGTAGTAAACGGAACACCTGTGGTTTTGCTGACCAGAGTGAGGGAACCATCAACGCCAATCCGGTACACCTGGATATTAGCAACATTGAGGGGCAGGGGAATGCGAGGCACGCCATTCAGACCGTCCAGAGCGGCGGCAACGTAAAGGAATTTGCCATCAGCCGTAATATCGGCATCGATGGGCAGGCTGAACGGACCTCCGGTATCAACCGTGACCGCGTTGACCAGCGAAAGACTTCCATCAGCGGCAAGCCTGAACGTTGAGATGGAACCACTGCCGGCATTGATGGCAAATGCAAACTGACCGTCCGGAGTGAAACGTATCCAGCAGGCCGCGGTCTCACCGCTGAGAACCGCTTTACTGACCGGCACAAGCGTACCGTCATCGGCCATGCGATAAGACGACATGCTGGTTCCCTGATCTACGGCCAAGCGGCGCGAAGTATCGTTTGTTTCCACGATCGCTAGAATGTTCCCGCGGGTAAATTCTGCACCGAAAGGCGTACGGCTGTTCGCGGGCATTCTGATTTCATCCACCGGGCGGCCGTCATTTCCCACACGGAATACGTCCACCGCGTTTCCATTCAGCTCCGTCATGACCAGGATCTGGCCATTGGGACTGAACACGATGTCGGCGGCGCTGGCGTCTGCTGGCCCTGCGGTCCTTCTGGAACCGGGAATCGGATGCAGGGCGCCATCTCCATTCAGGCGGAAGCCGGCAATCGTCGGGAACGCGCCGGGGAATTCATCGGGTGTCTGGCCGGCATTGGCGACATACACGAGGCCGCCATGCTCAGTCACGCTGACCGGGAAGCTGCCGTTGGAAGGAACTTTATCGACCAGGGTCAATCCAGCGGCGTTGATTGCCAGAACAGAGAGATCATTACTGCCGGCGTTCACTGCGATCAGGAACCGGCCGTCGTGGGTTTTGATGAGCGCATCCTGAGAATCTAATGGAATCGGCCCGGGGAAAGGAGGTAATGGCGGAGGGAGCTCGCCGGCTCCGCTCCCGAAACCGCCGGTGGAGACTTCCTGAACAAATGTTAGGGCGCCATCATCGGCGCGATCATACACAAGCACGGTGTTGCCCGTGCCCAGGTTTGACAGGACATAAACCCTGTTGGGAATTGTCGTATTCCCTGCATCATGGACCACGGCCTGGACGCTCAGAGAAAAAACAGAAATGAACATGGCCACACCCACCATCAGCCTATTTTGAATGGCTCGTAACGAGTACATTTTCCTCTCACTTTCTTTACTGGGACAGCCCCAGCGCTTTGATATGTCTTTCATCAAAAGCAGAATGCTTGCGTTTCCGCCTTGTAGAGATCACGACGTAATGCCGGTTTCTTTTAGCGGACAACGATTCCCTGCATGCTGAATGGGAGATCGCCGACCGTGGCCACCGGAGTCAAAGTTCCATCGCTTTCAATCCTGAATCCCTGAACACGTCCTGCATTCGCGGGCGCGGGCAGAATGGGCGGCGAATTGGCGATCAAGCCGAAAGGAGTGATCGCATAAATGAACCGGCCGTCCGGAGTAACGTCCAGATCAAGAGGAGCGCTAAAAGCTCCGCCGCTGGAGACGAACCCGAGCAGAGACAGCCCGCCGTTCGTCCCTACCTTATAAATCGAGATAGTGCCGCTGCCGGTGTCTCCGGTATAGGCGAACCCTCCATCACGGCTGAAGCGCACCCAGCAGCTTCCTGTTCTATTGCTGGGAACAGCATTGCTGATGGTCTGAAGCGAGCCGCCGGACAGCTTGTAGCTCGACATGGTCGAAGCATTCTGAACGCCCATGCGGCGGCCATTAACGGTAATGACATCGATTTCGGTTACTACCAGAGTGTTATCGTCCCTGAAAGCCGCCCCAAAGGGAGTTGGATTGTTGGAAGTGATGCTCGTCTCGCTGTCCGTGGTTCCGTCCGCGGAAACGTGGAATACATCGAGCTTGTTGGTGAACATCTCCGTCACGACGAGGGTGTCACCGCTCGGGCTGAACAGGATGTCGGAAGTGCCGGTATCGACACCGATGGTCCTGCTTGAGTTTGCAATCGAACTTAATTCACCGCGGGAACTCAGCCGGAAGCCTGCGATGTTGGCGGTTCCGCCCACCGTGTGGTCGGGGCTCTCGCCCTCATTCAAGGCATATACCAAGCCCCTGTGTTCGGCGATGCTTACCGGAAAAACGCCGCCGCTCAAGACCTTGGAGACCAGCCGCAGACCGGTTTCAGTCACTACGAAGGAGGATATTTCGTTGCTGCCCGCGTTGACCGCCAACAGAAAACGGCCGTCCGCGGTCATCACCATTGCGTCCTGCGACTGCAGCGGATCCGGCCCTGGATTGGCCGGTAGAGGTGGAGGCAGTACGCCTACGCCGCTGCCCTGGCCTCCGGTGGAGACCTCCTGCAGACGTGTGAGTGAGCCATCATTGGCGCGGCGATAAACCACAACCACGTTGGCGTCGCCCGCATTCGTCATTACATAGACTCTGCCGCTTCCGACGACAGCCTCTTCCAAGGCAACAGCGCGGCCCGCCGGCGAAATAAGACCTGCTATAACAACCATCAAGGCCAAGGCTGCCCGAACAAACGTTATTGCTTTCATGTTCTCTCCTTTTTATTAACTTTCGGGCCAATGAAAAGGCCCGCAATTCAGCCTGTCTGCTTGCAACATGCGAAAGAATGTATCGAGCAGAGAGGGCATTAGGGTGGACGTTCCACGTGTGAGGCAAGTGCCCCACGGCTTCCTGTTTCCCACCGCCATGTGCGCAATGGGCCCAGGGCTGGACCAGTACGCAGCCATGGCGCTGGCGCTCATTCCCGCACCGGGTCCAACCATCAGCCTCAGGCCGCATCCTCTCTGGCGTCATTTGCTCGAGCGGTGTGCGGAGCGGAAACACAACATTCATTGCGGCTGATGCGCATCTGGACACATTCGTCGTGAAAAGGGCAAAAGAAGAAGAGGACGAGGACCGAGCTCTCGATTGGGATTCGGCGACTACCATGATTTGAATTGGCATGCTCTGTCTCGCGTGATGGACCATGGTCCATGCCGGGCAAATCCGTACGAATCAACCCAGCGGCAAAGCCCTGGCGGCCTCCTTCAATTTTTCACGACGCGAGAAAAGCTTCCGAACTATTTGCCTAGCAGCTGAGTTTCGCTTGCGGGATAGAACCCGTCATTCAAAGACTTGAAGTGACTCCGCTATCATCCTGGGAACATGGGCAGTAAAGTGTCTGGAAATGGCCAGATTTCAGACTTCTTAAAATTTCAGCCTTCTCGAAAAAGGGATGGAACGCGTCCAGCGGGAATTGAGCCATTCACTACTGCCTGTAGAAACTCGCAGAAAGCTGATAATTCACCCTTGAAAATGTCACAAATACATCTTTTCGACAGTCTTAATAATAATGAAGAGCTGAAAAAATTTTCGAGGTTCCGTAGCGGAAGTGTGGTTCTCTCTGCCCCTCCATTCGGTGTAGTGATTTGGAAGTGGCTGGATATAGATGACAGCGAGCGCAGCGGATGCCAGCTCGATATAGTGCAAAAACAGGAGATTGAATGGTTACCACGGCACGTAACTACCCCGGAGAATCTGCGTCAAGATCCGGGAATTTCGCAATCTGGGTGAGCCGATTTCCTCTCATCGCCGCCACGGCCATCTTTACTGCGATCAGTACAAGGTTCCTCCTCGATCCCGTACATTCGGCGGCGGCAAGAGGCATTGTCTTCAGCTCGAATGGGGGCATCACTGTGGCCCGAGTAGGCTTTGGAGCATTTCCTCTGGCCTTTGCCATCATCCTCCTGACTTGTTTGATTTCCCGGCGGAGGATATTGCTTGGCATTTACATGGTTTTAACCATTGACGCCGTTGCGCTTGTCGTAAGGACCATTGGTATGGTGATTGATAATTCTGTAAAGGAAAACATCCCCGTCCTGGCACCGGAAATTGCGCTGTTGATCGTTTCTCTGATTGCTCTCAATGTCGAATTGCGGCGGCGCAGGAAAGAAATGGAACCCGTACCTGCGGCCTGGGCAAAATAAGAAGCGATTTCCGCAGCGGCGTAGTGCTCTTCCGGCCAATCTCCGGAATACTGGTGGTAACCAGGCAAATGGCTTCGAAAAAGGCGATGCGTTTGAACAGCAAGGGATTGAGCAAAGAGCGTCACGTCTGCGGGCTATAAAGGGCCGGACCGATGTTTGCTGTCCTTTAAAGTGATCGTTAGACTGATGTAATGAAGTTCTCGACAAGTCCAGAGGCAGAGCGGATAGGACAGCCAGAACAAAAACCGCTGGTTCCTTCGCGGCAGCAGGAAGGTGTGGTTGAAATATTACGAACAGCGGCATATGTACGGCGGTTTGGCATGCATGTCTTTGAACAGCATGACATTACAAATCAGCAATACAACGTGCTGCGTATTTTGCGGGGCGCTGGCCCAGGAGGGCTTCCGACATTGGATATTGCCGAGCGTATGATCGAGCAAACGCCGGGAATAACGCGGCTGCTTGACAAGCTGGAGAGCAAGAAGCTTGTACGTCGTGAACGTCCGTCGGACGATCGGCGGCAAGTGCTCTGCTATATCACCCAGGCTGGCCTCAGCCTGCTCCGTAAACTCGACGCTCCTTTGACAGAGCAGGCACGCCAGGCATTGCGCGCCCTCGCGCCGCCCGAACTTGATGCACTCATCCGTCTGCTTACCCTTATACGGAGCAGCGGCTAATTTTTTTCCCAAAATAAATGACTAATCAATAGATGACCATACATTTAAACGAGGTGGGAGTGGAAATTATATGAGTTTATCTACCAATTATTTGCCAAATGGGCGCGATGTGGATGATAAGGTTCAAAAATCAACGACCAGTGTACTGTCTCCTCTTCCTCGCGCGGAATGGCTTCCGGAAAGTGTGTGGCCGTTTCAGACGTCTTTCCTCAAATTTGAAGGCTGCAAGCTGGCTGTTACCGATGTTGGCAAAGGACCGGTCTTGGTATTCGTGCATACCGGAATGTGGTCTTTTATATGGCGCGATGTCATCCTGCGTCTCTCTTCTGAATTTCGTTGCGTCTGCTTTGACGCGCCGGGGACGGGGCAAAGTGAACGCCTGACGGTAGACAGCATCAACCTCGAGCGGGCCTCGCGGGCGGCCACGGCGGTCATTTGTGGGCTTGGCCTTCGTGATATTGTCCTTGTCTTTCACGATCTGGGAGGACTCTCCGGGATCGCCGGCGCGGCGCGCACTCCGGAGAGAATCCGGGCACTCTGCGCCGTAAATGCTTTTGCCTGGAGACCTTCCGGCATCCCCTTTCGCGGCATGCTCACCTTGATGGGCAGCACGTTGATGCGCGAATTCGACGTGTTGACGCAGTTTGCTCCCCACATCACCAAGAGTTCCTTCGGCGTTGGACGCAATATGGATGAACCCAGCCGGCAGGCATTTTTCAGAGGCATCGGGCGTCAGGGCATTCGCGCCTTCCATTCCTACATGCGTGATGCCCATAAATCGGAGATCTATGATCAGGTGGAACATGCGCTTGCCGGCCCATTCAAACGTCTTCCGCTGACCACGATTTTCGGCGAAAACAACGATCCGCTCGAGTTCCAGCCGCGCTGGAAACAACTCTACCCTGATGCGCGCCAGATAGTTGTTGCCAAAGGCAATCACTTCCCCATGTGCGATGCCCCGGACCTTGTAGCGGCTTCCATTCGTGAGCTCTATCGTGATCGCGTCAAAGCCCGCATTGAGACCGCAAATGACAATTTTGATGGAGACGCGGGTCGCCCACCAGTAGGGAAGAGATGATTAATCCTCAAATCAGTTCGTCGGATGTTCATCCAAGGCAACGGGTCGCAGTTCTCGACACCGAGATAAGCTATGTCGACACCGGAAAGGGAGACCCGATTGTATTTCTCCATGGAAACCCCACATCTTCTTATCTCTGGCGAAACATCATCCCTTATCTTAGCGACATGGGACGCTGCCTGGCGCCCGACATGGTGGGGATGGGAAAATCCGGGAAGTCGCTGGCCAAGGCGTACCGACTTCTCGATCATGCTCGCTATCTCGATGCCTGGTTTGAGGCGTTGAATGTGACAAGCAATGTGACCCTGGTGGTGCATGACTGGGGCTCCGCACTTGGGTTCCACAGAACCGCGCGTTATCCCAAGCAGATCAAGGCCGTCGCCTATATGGAGGCCATCGCCATGCCTCGCAGTTGGGAGGATTTTGGCGAAGCCGCTGGAATCTTTCAGGCGTTGCGCTCGGAGAAAGGCGAGCAGATGGTGCTGGACGGGAATTTTTTTGTGGAGACAATCTTGCCCAGGAGCACGTTCCGCAAATTGAGTGACGAGGAGATGGAGGCTTATCGCGCTCCGTTCCGTGAAAGAGAAGACAGGCTGCCGACGCTGGTTTGGCCGCGCCAGATTCCCATTGAAGGCGAACCAGCCGATGTCACCGCGATTGTTGAGAGCTATGCCAAGGCAATGTCTCAAAGCCGCATACCCAAGCTCCTCATCGCAGGAGATCCGGGGGCCATTGTCAGGGGCCGCACTCTTGAATTTTGCCGCACCTGGCCCAACCAGCGGGAAGCTACCGTCAAAGGCATGCACTTCCTGCAGGAAGATTCTCCGCAGGAGATCGGAATTGCCTTGCGGGAATTTTTGCAAACCCTGGCCCAGCGATGACGGTGTGAGTTGGGTTGCGGAAAAATTCTTCCTTGGGCGAAATTGCATCAGGGCGAGGCTTCAGCAGGGGCCGTAAGAGTTCGCAGGCTGCTGAAAAGTCTTTGTACCGGCCGGTTGTATCAGGCGCGGCAAAATAAAAGAGTTTCCAGGAGCGGCCCGATGGCTGCTCCGATGGGTAAGTGTCTGCAAATGCTTTGATGTCGAAATTAATGACCGCGGCGAGAGATCGTGCGGCACGGAGTAAGATCTGGCATGGTAAGTGGATCGAGTGCGGTCAGGAGAACGGCTGAAGATCCCGTCTCCGCGGCGGCGGACATCCCGCAGAATACCCTTACGAGTCCTGGCGCTAGTGTGGGCGCAGGCTTTGAATCCGGTTGCCGCCGGATTCAAAGCCCTTCCCAGGAGAGTTACTTGCGTTCACTGCTCTCCGACAACAACACTAGGTATGCATTTTTGAAAGCATGCCTAGCGCGCTACAACACCAACGGCCGAGAGAGGAAGTCCGTCGACCCTGGTGACTGGCGTCAGGGACCCATCCTCGCCGATGCGATAGCCCATAACAGCGGCGGCATCGGACGGGATGGGGAGAAAAAACGTATTGCCGAGTGCTGCCATTGGGGCTACTACGTACAGGAATTTGCCATCCGGTGTAATGTCCTCATCGATAGGCTCACTGAATGTGCCTCCGGTAAGAGCTGCGGTGGATTGAAGCAGTGTTATCTCTCCATTGGCCGAAACGGTGAACGAGGACATGGCGCCGCTGCCTTTGCCAGAGACAAATGCAAAGCGTCCGTCCGGCGTAAACCGGATGTAAGAAGACACAGTCTGCAAGGTTCCCACCGACCGGCTGATCGGCGTCATGGTCCCATCTTTGGGATTGAACTGATAAGTAGACACGCTCGCGCCGTTCGGCACGCCCGCGCGTTGTCCATTGATGAATTTGGCATTGGCTTCGGTAACAGCCAGGATATTGTCATGGATGAAAGCCGCCCCAAAAGGAGCGGGAACGTTGGCCACATAATCTCTTACATCCTGCGTGGTGCCATCCCCGTTCACTTGCAGCACATGAATAAAGGTTTCCGCGAACTTATCGGTAATGAACAGCCATTTGCCGTCCGGGCTGAAAAGCAGTTCGGCCGGCTGCGCATCGGGACTGCCGGTAATCCGGAACGAATTGGGAATGAGCGTCAGATGGCCATTCTGGTCGATGAAATACCCGGTCATGCTGGGCACTTTTCCCAGCTCGTCCGCGGAAAGCTCGCCTTCATTGATTACATAGACCAGCTTCCCATGTTGAGCGATACTTACTGGAACATCGCCCCCGGAAGGAGCTCTGTCCACCAGTTCCAGACCATCAGGTGTAACTGCAAGAACGGAAATGTCATTGCTGCCCGCATTGACGGTGAGCAGGAAGCGGCCATTCTCGGTCAAAACCAGGTTATCTTGCGTCGTAAGAGGATTGCCTGCCGGGATTCCGAGCGGGAATGGCGCGGGAAGTTCGCCAGGCCCGCTGCCCAATCCGCCCGTAGAAACCTCTGCGATCAGGCTCAAGTCTCCTTCAGCCGTTCGGTGGTATGCGAGGATAGTATTGCCGTCGGCGCGATTGGCCATCACATAAACTCGCTGCTGGTTGAGCAATGTTTGGCCGTAGGCATGGCCATTCACCGCAATCGCCAGCAACAGAACAATTGCGGCGAGTGGTCCGGAAATGCTTCTAAGTACCTTCATAGTTTACCTTCTCTCTTTCTGCAGCCTTGTTACATGCGGCCGCGTGCATGATTTGTGTTCAGGAGTCGCCAGATACATCCAAGACGATCCGCTCTACGCGAGGTATGACCGATGCAAAAGAGCACTATGAAAGGTCCAAAGGTCATTAGAAGTAATTCATTAAAATCTATTTATGTGGGACAGCCTTTCACCCACTTTTGTGACCGAATTGGGAAAAATTCCAAAAAGGAACTAGGGTTCCCGTTTTGGGGAAATAAACGCAATATTTTTCACATCTGACCGCCGCCGATAATCTTTTGCAGACGAACCCGAAGCCGATGAAGTCCAGCGCCATGGAGCAGACCAGGGAGTTTTACGCGAATTCCTCCAAGCTGATCCCGCAAAGAAACAGACGTCATGGCTTGTATACGTTCTCGCTTGCTGCATTCTTGCATTCCGAACCGCAAAAATGCCGATGATAATCTGGCGTCCTTACGAACGAGCCGCCTTCCGCAGCTTTCACGAGCGCAAACTCTTGGCATTTGAAAAAGCCTCCAAAAATCAAACAATCAAAGCCGATTTTCTTTGAGGCTGGGCCGGGAGAAGCGACACCCTTCTCCCAGACCCTCACCCCGTTGTGACGGTTGGGGAATGCAGCCCAGGGGCTTAAATGATGGTTCAATAGTGTTTTGGGACATTCCAAACGGACGCAGAATCTGTACTTTTTCGTACCTTTCGGCGCTTCCGGAGGCACGTCTTGACGGGCCTATGCCGCGCGGAATAGGCCGTCACGACGTAAAAGGTCTATTTGCTGCAAGGAATTGATAATATCGTTCCAACTGGTAACCGTTTGGGCTACTGAAACCTTTTTCGCTCATCACCTGATTCTTCCTTGCACTCAAGCGGCCTGCCCGGCACTGCGTTTGATTCACTAAGAGATACCGCTGTACGTTCTGCCAGCAGCCTCAGCTGGCGACAGGAATTAACTTTGCCTTTGGTGGACGCGGCAACACGCAAGGCGTAAAACTCCAGTAGGATAGTTAGTCTTTATGCCCGGGTGTTGCGCCGGCGCGCCGAAAAGTCTGATTATTCTGTGAAGGGTGAAAAGAAAGAAACGCATCAAACATGACCATCTGGCCGCAATATCCCACTCTGTACGAGATCAATACCTGGGTATGGCTCTCTGAGCTCAGCCTGAAAGCTGGCAAACACATTGACTTGGGTTCCGTGCCCTCCACCGAGTGGGACGCAGTCGCCAAGTTCGGGTTCGATGCCGTTTGGCTCATGGGAGTCTGGGAACGAAGCCCGGCGGGCATAGAGATTTCCAACAAAAACAAGGGTCTGCTTGATGATTTCCGCCGAACTCTGCCGGACTTCAAACCACAGGACAATGTTGGATCGCCGTACTGCGTCAAAAACTATGTGGTAGATGCTCACCTGGGAGGCCCAAAGGGTCTCGCTGCGGCGCGGCAGGAGCTGGCGAAACGCGGGATGAAGCTGCTTCTGGATTTCGTACCCAACCACGTCGCGCCAGATCACCCATGGGCCACGGAACATCCCGAGTACCTTATTCGAGGGACTCTTGAGGATGCCATGAACAACCCGGAAAGTTTTATCGAGGTAAAGGGAAACGTTTTTGCCTGCGGGCGTGATCCGTTCTTTCCAGCTTGGCCAGATGTTCTGCAAGTCAACGCATTTGAGCCTGAGTTTCGAAAAGCATCTGTTGAAACGGTCTCCAGTATTGCAGCCCAGTGCGACGGCATCCGTTGCGACATGGCCATGCTGATGCTCAATAAGATTTTCGAACGTACTTGGAGCAGCCGCGCGGGCCAATGCCCGGCGACGGAGTATTGGGTTGATCTCATCACCGCGATCAAAAAAGCCAGCCCGGAGTTTCTTCTTATGGCTGAAGCTTATTGGGACATGGAGTGGGAACTGCAACAGCAGGGCTTCAACTTCTGCTATGACAAAAAGCTCTATGACCGGCTTGAACACAGTAATGTAGAAGATATCCGCCTGCATCTATGTGCTGAGATCTCCTACCAGCAGAAGCTCGTCCGTTTTATTGAGAATCATGACGAGCCGCGCGCGGCAGCCACATTCTCAGCGGAAAAAGAACGCATTGCCGCCATTACGATTGCCACGCTTCCCGGGGCCAGATTATTTCATGAAGGACAATTTGAAGGCCGAAAGAAGAAACTACCTGTATTTCTGGGCCGCCGTCCGCAAGAAACTGCCGATCCTGCATTGCTGTCTTTCTACGCCACTCTGCTAGAAACCATCGACAGCCCTGTCTTTCGCGAAGGTGAATGGATGCTGTGCGAGCGCAAGGGCTGGCCCGACAACCAGAGCTTTCAAAACCTGGTAGCTTGGACCTGGCGCAAGGGGGAAGAGCGAATTCTCGTCGTGATCAATTTTAACGGCAGCAACGTGCAGGCCCGCGTTCGGATTCCATGGCAAGACTTGCGTGGCATAACATGGCGCTTGAGCGATGCATTTTCCGGCGTGACTTATGTTCGCCAAGGCGATGAAATGTCTGGTCCCGGGCTTTACGTGGAAATGGGCCCTTGGAACTGGAACTTCTTCCGGTGTAGTTCTGCTGCCGCTTCGTCGCAAGACACTGCGAAAAGTGGCACGCCAGTTCTGGTGGGCGCGTAATCTGATGCGGTGGAAAAGCCTTTGCGTTTAGCCCGCCATTGCCGGTTCGCGAACCTCATAGAGTGAGAACCATGAGGTGGCGGCCTTGAGGCTGGCATTCACATTTTCAATATTTTTAACGCCTTCTGATTGCAGCCATTGCTCAAACGCCTTTGCGCCTTGCTTGGCGTAGACCGGAATGCCTTCTTTCCATGTGGCTCGTCCGCAGAGGACGCCATTGAATTTCACGCCTGATTCGCCGGCCAACGCCAGGGCTTCGTTGAACTCAGCATTGCTTACGCCGGCGGAAAGATAAATGAACGGTCGCGTAGCCACCGCTGACGCCTTGCGGAAATGCTCCATGGCTTCCTGTTTGGAATAGGCTTTCTGGCCGCCATAAGATTTGGAGCCTTCCACAAACTTCATGTTGATGGGGACTTCCACTTTCATAACATCGATGCCGTATTTGTCTTTGGTAAATTCAGCCATGGATCCGATTACGATTTCCGGCTTCTTCTTTGCGAACTCCAATCCTTTTTCATCGATGCCTTCGTCGTACCCGACAAATTCCAGGAAATAGGGAATATCGTTGGCGCGGCATTCGTCCCCAATGCGCTCCACCCAGGCGTGCTTCTTGTCATTAATTGCGGCGCCGTCAGTCGGCGTGTAATACAAGAGCACTTTCACGCAATCCGCGCCCGCCTCTTTCAGGCGACGAACCGACCAGTTGTCCAGCAGGTCCGGCAGGCGTCCAGGGCCGGTCTTGTCATAGCCGGTCTTTTCATACGCTAAAAGAAGACCGGCATTCTTGGCGCGACGCTTTGCAGCCGGGAGACCAAACTCGGGGTCTAACAGGATGGCACTGGCATGCGGAGTGAGAACTTCCGTGACAATTGACTTGAACTCTTCCAGCATCGACGTGCTTACATCCGCGCCTTTCTCCTTGGCCAATGCCTTCTGCAGAGATCCACGCTGATCCATGGCGGCGGCAGCAATCACGCCGCGCTTATCAGAGACGGCTTTCATTCCGGCTAACTTTCCAGGTGTAAGCTTCACGGTCGTCCTCCTAGATACTTGTTTCTTCTGTAAATATTTCCGTTTTTGTGCCAAATCTGGAATCGAAATTTCAGGGCCAGCCGCAACAATTCAGAGATGCGCGACCTCCGCTCCGAATTACTTATTGTACTAAAAGCTTTTGGCTTTCTTTACATTTGGCTCCTGCCAGTGCACTATTTGCGAGTCTATAAATTCTCATTTCGTGAGCCAAAATAGCAATCCCCTGTTAAGATTACAAAAAATGAACGCCACCCAATTAACCAAGATTCCCGCACGCGAGAAAATTAACTGGGCCCTAACGTCTGGCCGAGACAAAGAGCGGAGCCATCGCCCCAAGTCCGCCCAACACAGCAAAGTCTTCCTGCCTGGGCAGCCGGTAATGGAAAGTGGAATTTATGAAGTCATTCATGACCAGGGACATCGCCAGGCGCACGAAGCTGTGATGTATCGCGACGATCTTTTCCCCGCATGTGACCAGTGTGAGATGAAGGTCCGCTTCAAGCTGATCCGGTCAGCGCCTTATATCTTTGACGATGAAGATTTCGCCAAGGAATAATTTACTGCCGTAATGGCAGTTGGGCCAGGATCGTGCGCTGTTTTGCGATCAACGCCTCAATGCCCCCGGTGGCGTAATCCATCATCTGTTTCAACTGCGCTTGATCGAACGGGTGTTGTTCGGCCGTGGCCTGCACTTCCACAATCTTGCGTCCGCCTGTCATCACAAAGTTGAGATCAACTTCCGCCTGGGAATCTTCTTCATAACATAAGTCCAGCAGAATTTTACCTTCCACAATTCCAACGCTGGTTGCCGCAACAAAATCACGGATCGGCGCGGCGGAAAGTGTTCCCGCTTCCACCAGCTTCTCCATGGCCAGGCCCAGCGCAACAAACGCTCCGGTGATGGATGCCGTCCGCGTGCCGCCGTCCGCCTGGATCACGTCGCAATCGAGCGTAATAGTGCGTTCGCCCAATTGCTTCAGATCGACAACCGCTCGCATGGCGCGTCCAATCAGACGCTGAATTTCATGCGTGCGTCCGCTCTGGCGACCACGGCTGGCTTCGCGCGCGGTGCGCGTCAGGGTGGAACGCGGCAACATGCTGTATTCCGCGGTGATCCATCCCTTACCCGAGCCTTTCATGAACCCCGGCACGCTTTCCTCAATGGACGCGGTGCAGATCACGCGCGTGTTGCCCACCTCAATCAGTGCCGAGCCTTCAGCTGTGGAGATAAATTCCGGAATGATATTTACCGGACGCATCTGCTCCGGCGCGCGGTTGTCTGAGCGAAAAAACATGTCTTTATTATTTTTCAATGTCTACCAACTCGATTTTCTCAATAGGACAGCCCAAAAATTTACTTCCGAGCCGCCGAAATTTTTCTACAGAATCCGTCGCGTAACAGCGTAAATCGCCCGAAGCGCCTTGTGCTCCACTTGCGCCTAGCAGCTCTACTACTTTGGCCGACGTGGACTCCGCTGAATCCACGATCTCCACAGACTGTGGGACGACCCGCCGCAACAGAGGACGGATCAGCGGGTAATGCGTGCAGCCCAGCACCAGAACGTCAGCGTCGCGAGCGCCATCCCGAAAGATTCCGTCCATATATATATGAGCCACCTCTTCGGTGACACGATGCTCCACCCAGCCTTCTTCCACCAGTGGCACAAAAAGAGGGCAAGCTTTCTCCGTGGCTTGCATCCCTTGCCGCTCAACAGCGTGCTGATAAGCATGACTCGCGACAGTGGCTTCTGTGGCGGCCACAACTACTTTTCTAGTTTTTGAAATCGCAGCAGCGCGCTCAGCTCCTGGTTCAATTACGCCGACCACAGGGACTTTCACTGCACTTCGAATGTCATCGAAGGCCAACGCAGTGGCAGTGTTGCACGCGACCACCAGCATTTCAATTCCGTGTTCTTCAAGGAAATGCGCTGCGGAGATCGCGTACTTTGCCACAGTGCGCACGGATTTAGCGCCGTAAGGAAGATGCGCAGTGTCACCAAAATAAAGATAGTCCGCTGCCGGGAGCGCCTTGCGCAACTCCCGCAGGACAGTCAGACCTCCAAACCCCGAGTCAAAGACCCCGATCACTGGAGGCATCCTTATTCAAACTCCTTGGCCAGTTCATGCATGGCAGCCGTCTGGTAAAAGGACATAAGATCTGCATGGCCGGCCAGGGTTTCGCGCTCCTTGCCGTCGACCAGAAATTTCACTTTGTTTATGCCGGGAACGTTGGCAGTAAGCGTTTCAATGAGTGAAGCCAGCGTCAGCTCTTCCAGCAGGATCCCTGAAGGGTGTCCCTCGGCAAACTGCGCTGTGGTGTCCACGATCATCGTATCTTCGCTGATGAAATATACATCCTTTATGTCAGCGCCTTTGGGCAAGGGATGTGGAGAGGGCGTTTGCAGATACTGCGCAAGCACGGAACGCAGCGTTTCACGGGCACGCAGGTTGCGGTCTGCTGGAAGAAAAACGTCCGCAGGACGCCACCGCAGGGCTTGATCTTCATCGTATGCCAGCAATAATTGGATGTGCTCCTGCTTTCCGTTCAGTATCGGTGCAGCCGGAGCAGCATCCGCTGCCTGGAGCGTAAGCGCTTCTTCCTTATGGGTGATGCGGATAATGACGATGCCGCTGACGAGTATCGCCAGAAGAACCAGCGCAATCGTGATCTGAAAATGGCGGGGGATCACGGGTGCGCTCCTATCTGGCTCCGGACTTGTACAATTCCCAACGCAATTGCCGTTGCAATAGTGTTTTGCCGCTTTTGACTCTCAAGTGATTGCAGATCGTCTTGCTCGGGCGCCAGTTCAACGGCAATCGCCGGCGTGACTACGTTATTCAATGGCCGCAATAGGACACCCATGTTCACGACCGTCTCGCCCTTTTTTCGAAGCTCTTCAGAAACCGCGTGGGCCACGTTTTGGCTTCGATTCAGCGCACCCGATTGCGCGCTTTCCCAGGGCAAGAAGCGTCCCGCTGACGGCAGCTGCGCATCAGGCAAGACAGGAGCATAAACCCTTACACCTTTTCCCGGACGTCCTGCATGAAGCGCCACATAAACGCCGGCGCGCTGTTCATTGGTGATCTCGGCGCGACGGTCCAGGCTCAGATCAATGTCAGACTCCCGCAGCAATCGCGCGGGAATTCCGCGTTCTTCCAGCTCTTTACGCACTTCGCGCGCCAGGCGGAGCGTGATATCTTTCTCCATCAGTTTTCCGCCAAAGATTGCGCCTTTGTCGTTTCCGCCGTGGCCGGGGTCAATCATGACAAAGAACTCAGGCGCACGCTTCTGAGCTTCCGCCGAAGGCCCGCTTGGTTGGGGTGGAATTGGCATTGCGGAAACCTCAGGGGCTTGCGGCTGCAATGTGATCGTCTTACCATCATCGCTTTGGATAAGCTGCAATGGCTTGTTCCCAGTCACGGTGACCCGGGCGGTTCCATTTTCTTCAAAAAAAGACAGTGACTGAATCGCTCCGTCACCATAGTGTTGCGTCTTAAGCTCGGAGACCACCGGGTCTTTGGTGAAGCTTAAAGT
>DASXJO010000365.1:0-2061 GCA_036497385.1 Candidatus Angelobacter sp.
ATCGCCGTCGTAAATTCCTCGGTGGAGTATCAAAACAAATCTTTAACGCTGGTGCAAAATCGCCATACCGGCGGCATTGCTTCCGGGCTGGATGTCGCCCAGCAGGAAACGCTCCTGAACTCCACCCGCACACAGGCTACTCTCTTGAGACGGCAGCGGGCGCAGTTTGAGCATGCGATTGCCGCCCTGGTCGGGGTTCCTGCTCCCAGCTTCAGCGTTCCGGTAAAGCCGTTGGCTCTGCCCCCGCCTGCGGTGCCAATCGGCGTGCCTTCAGACGTGCTGGAGCGCCGACCTGACGTGGCTCAGTCTGAGCGGCAGATGGCGGCGCAAAACGCGCAAATCGGCGTCGCCAAAAGCGCTTACTTCCCCGGCATCAATCTCTCTGCTGGCGGCGGATTTGAAAACACTGCCTTGGGCAGCATCATCGGAGCTTCCACGGGTTTTTGGGCGCTCGGCGCCAATGTGGCTGAAACCGTCCTTAGCGGCGGACGTCGGCGCGCTGAAGTAGACTTTGCCAAGTCAGGATACGGCGCTTCTGTGGCCAACTATCGCCAGACCGTGTTAACAGCGTTCCAGGAAGTTGAAGATTCTCTTTCCGGGCTTGGCGTACTGGCCGAAGCTGCGGAAACTCAGCAGCAGGCAGTCAACGCGGCCCAACGCGCCTTGCAGATCTCGAATGATCGATACACTGGCGGCCTGGTTACCTACCTTGATGTAATCACCGCTGAGGAGAATTATCTGGACGCTCAACGCCTGGCGACCCAGATCCTTGGCCAGCGGCTGGTTACTTCAGTGAGCCTGGTGAAGGCCCTGGGCGGCGGGTGGGATTCTTCCAGCCTGCAAGGTATCGGAGTTAAAGCCACCCTAAAACAAGCAATCGAACCCTGATGTCGAGCCCCGCTCGAAGTCCGATCAATCATCACCCGCAAGGCTTCAGCATCGCGTCGATAAAATCTCTCCTGTACGTACTCCTATGTTTCGGGCTTATGACCGCAACAGCTCTGGGACAAAAACAGCCACGTGCGGCAACGGACGAGCAACTTGCGCTGATCGCACGCGCCGCCGAACGCGAGCAAGCTGCGCTAGAAAATCCCAAATTGTATCGCTATCAGGAGCGCCTGGACTGGAACTGGGGCTCCGAAACACGGTCAGTGATTGAAACCTCAGAGGGCCGGGCAGACCGGATCATATCGTTCAATGGCGAGCCGCTCTCGCCAGAGCAGCAGGCCAAGCAGCAACACCGCCTGGAAAAATTGTTATCTGATCGGGACGCGCTTAAGGATGACTTGAAAGACCAGAAAAGCGAAGCACAGCGCCGCATCAAAATCGTAAAAGCGTTTCCCAGGGCGTTCTTCTTTGATTATGCCGGCACGGAGAAGGGCCTGCTTCGTTTCAATTTTCGTCCTGATCCGGACTTTTCCGCCAAAGATCGTGAAACCCAGATGTATCGCGGCATGGAAGGCTCGGTCTGGATTGAGCCCACGCAGGAACGGATCGTCCGAATCGAGGGCATTCTGGTCAAGGACGTTAACTTTGGCTGGGGCATCGTGGGACACCTCAACAAGGGCGGGATCTATGAAATTGCGCAGACCCAGCTCTCGCCGGGTAAGTGGCGCATTACCATGTTGGACGTCGATCTCAAGGGAAAGACGTTTCTGATCAACTCATTCCGGTTTCAGCGTAAAGAGACTGATTCGCGATTTCAGCCGGTCTCTCCCGAACTGACGTTTCAGGAGGCCGTAAATGAGCTGCTTGCCGCCTCCGAGCAGGGCCGTCCGGAGAGACACCCACCGCGCTCGAAGCAAACTCCACACAAATAGGTCGGTTCAACGCAGGACACAAGCCATCAGAATTTCTCAAGTAGATCTAATAATGCAGACAGGCTGGGTACTAAGAATTTATGCGGATACGTCCGCGGAAACAGGCTTGGCATGGCGAGCAAGAAATCCGTGAAGCTTCTTCTCAGCGGCGGGAAAGCGGCGGAGCAACGGCCCCATCCAACGACGCGCCCATTTGTATTCCAACGATAGAAATGACAATCCAATAACAAGAAGCATCACG
>DASXJO010000366.1:0-4051 GCA_036497385.1 Candidatus Angelobacter sp.
GCGAATGCGCAAAGGCCAGCGGCTCCGCAATGCGCTGGAACAAACGCAACTTTTCGCGCAGAGGCAGCTTGTGGGCATAACGGTCTAGCGTCTGGCCTTCCACAAGTTTCATGCAGTAGAACGTTCGGCCATCGGACAGCGTGCCGGCGTCATGCACAGGGACGATGCCGGGATGTTCCAGACGCGCCAGCACCACGGCTTCCTGCATGAGTCGCGCCGCCAAATCAGCCGAGCTGTTTTCCGCCGTGAAAATTTTGAGCGCCACGCGTCGCTGCAAAATGGAATCCTGCGCCAGCCATACTGCGCCCATGCCGCCATGGCCCAGAAGCTTAAGCGCGCGATAGCGGGTGCCGGACAGGTCCGGCGTCTGCATCTCGGTCTGTAAACGGGAGACGATCTGGTCTGGGAGAAACTTCATTTAGGTTCGACTCCCAGCAGCGACCGCGCTTCGCGTTGAAACTCTTCGTCACTGCCGGTCATGTCGCGAAGCTGGGCCAGCACGCAGCGGCGAAACTCTCGCCGGGCAAAAGCCAAGTAGTTCGTCACGTCGGTGGCAGCGAGACCAAATTGTTCGGCCAAAGTAGCGTAGGACGGACGACTGTCTTCATCGCCGAGGTCATAGCGTTCGAACACGGCGAACTGCGTTGTCTTGCCAGCCGACTGGCATTGCACGCGCAGCCGCTCCACGGCCAGAGCAAACAGGGTTCGCGCCCATTCTTTTTCGAAATAATCTTCCGCCGAGCCGTTCTGTGTGGACGCGGCGAGTTCGTGCTCGGCTTCTTCAAAATCAAGCGAAACGTGGACGGCGGCCTCGCCGCGCTTCTGCCGATGCGCATCGCGAATCTGGTTCATGAAGAGGCGATCAATGCATGTGCGAAGAAATGTGCGCAGCTTGCCTTTTGCGGGATCGAAGGAAGCAAGGAAGTCTTTCTCCAGCAAGCGAGAGAAAAAGTCCTGAGTAAAATCCTCGGCATCCTCGCGCTCCACGTGCCAGCGCAAGCGCACATACTTATATACCGGACGCCAGTAAGAGCTGGTGATGGCATCCATGGCCCGGCTTCGTTCCGCAGGATCGCGGCCCTGTGCGGCCGCCACCACGGAGTGGCGGGTCAGCGGAAATGCGTCGCCTTGTGGATTGGGCGCCAAAGGAGCTCTTTTTGCAGAAGTGCTGGGGCGAGTTTAGTAGCGAAACCAGCGGATGACAAGGCATAGCCGAACACAGTGGGTGCAATTTGGATAACATGGTGAGAATCTAAACGAACCGCTGCTCGGGATTTCGACGGCCAGTAGGCGACGCAACGGCAGAGGATGATCACCATGCTGTTCGTTTAGGACTTATAGTGCCTCGTGTAGGGTGCAAATATCTGATACACGTAAAAACCCACCATCACTAATATCCAGCACAAAGGTTCAAAGCGTTGAAGGGCTTGGATCTTTCGCTCCTTCCACTGCTCATGTCGCCATTTGACATAAGTGTTTACCCCAATGTTTTCCCAGCTGTCATCCAATAGTGGTGCGCTATATCCCGTTTGGGTGCTAGGAATGAACTGACTTCGCGACTCGTCGGCTTGGAGTTCCTTTCCGGGAGGACGTGTCAAAATAGGCATAGGTTCTCTTCTCAAATCACTTGATGTTTTTCCATTGGCAGCAGCTATCAATTCACCAAGGCGATTGAGCTTACGTTCCACGGAAGATGCCTGTACAAACCAGAATATCCCGGTTATAAAGCCGGCAGACAGCAGTAGTGCCCGCCCAGGCCATGAAATCGCCGGATACAAAGCAAGCAGTGCTAGTATCCCGACCAAAATGCCCCTGTTTAAACCGCGCATTGGCTCAACGGTTCGTAACAAGTAAACATATTCATTGAGCAACATGAGCATCGAAGAGTCTGATACGGTTTGCCTTTGCGCTGCATCTTCGGCGTCACGTGCTTTCTTAAAGTAGCTTTCATTTGGCAACATGTTGCTGCTCCTATCGCAGTGCCGTTCCGATAATTTTCAGAAGATCTATAGCAAGTTCCTCGCCCAACGGGCTCTTCACCAAAGCACACGGAACGACTCGTACATTGTCCATCTTACCTTTGGTACAAAATTCGTTATTAAAAGATCGGTCGAGAACTGCCCGAATTTCATTGTCGAATATTTCTCGATTATCTTGATCGTCCTTGGGGCTGGCGCTTGGAATTTTATCCCATTTGTTCAAAACCACGACCAGCAATTTCAGCTTTCTAACGACCTTCTTATTGCTTCTAAGTAAAATATCAAGATGGCGGCAAAACTCTTCAATCCATTCCAGTGACGCGCTCGTACCCCAAAATCGCGTGGCATCAAGTACGACCACTATGCAGTTAGGAACAAAATCCTTGATGTACTCAATTTGGAAAGTTGGATTTTGGCCCGGAACGTCGAGCGGTCTTCTAGCCCGTAACGTCACATACTCTCCAAAATTAAGGGTTTGATCTTCGCGTTGAATAACCCGGACAGTTTGGTCCGTGTACCGTTCAGGTTCAAGAACGAGGGTTTCTAGAAAATTGAGGAAGTTTGTTTTGCCACATCGGGGAGGGCCAAGTACCAGAAATCGCTTACCGGACCAAAACATTTTTGCGCGGTCGAGGATCTTCGGCAATCCGTATTGAATGGCTATCTCTACTCCCTTTTGTAGTACTGTTACTTCCATTTCATTCGCCATCGCGATATTCCTTTGCGTGCCTTTGTCGGGTCGAGAACTTTTTCATTCACACGACCGATTGGCCAAAGCACCGCGAAACTATACAAAAGAGACAGTTCTGTCAAGGAGAAGTCTCTTGCCTGAAAATGAATTTTTCTTCTTTACGAAAAGGCAGGCGCAGCATCAGGTTGCGTTCGTCCACCAGACCTTTGGCCCGCATATATTCAAGCACGTTCAGGCTGTGGTTGAGGTGCATGGGATGGGCACTTGTGGATCCGGCGGGAACATCAAAGACAAACAATCCGCCCGGCTTTAACAGGGAAGCGAGAAAGCTTAGTTCGCCGGGAAGATCGGGCAGATGCTCCAGAACGTCAAAGGAGAAGACGGTATCAAAGCCGTTTTCGCTGGCGTATTGTGCCAGAGCGTCTTTGGTGTGGAAGAACTCAATCGCAAGTCCCTGGCTGGCGGCGCGCTGGCGAGCGAACCGCATGGTGACGCCTTCAACGTCATAATAAGTTACGCGGTGGCCCCGCCTCGCCAGTTCAAGCAGGATTTCTCCGTTGCCGGCGCCATAGTCAAGAGTGGCGCCGCCAGCCAGCCGCAAGACCTTCATATTGGAGCGAATGCGTTTGTATTCCAGGTTGTAAGCGGAGATGGCAAACAGGTAAAGCTCAGAGTTCTGCCGGTACCACTCCGCCATTTGCTCGCGATTATCTTCGGCGGGCTTGGCCTGCTGCCAATTGGCGGCGAGTTGCTGATTGCTGGTGGCCCACAATTCTTGAATGCGCTCTGCCGAGTATCCGGTGAAGGAAATCAGTTCGCCCATTGCGGCGGCGATATTCTTTGCATTCTGTTGGCGTGACCGGTGGGCCAGCCAGGCCGTCCCGAAGGTCGCTATCAGCAGCAGCAGGGAGCCGGAAAGAAAAGCGCTGCGGCCCAACGGTCCCGTGGCAAATGAAACCACCACCATTCCGGAAATGAAAGTGATCGCTGTCCAGAGGAGATGCCGATCCTGCCTTCTTACGATTGCCACATGGGCGGCAGCCGCAAGGGCAATTAACAGGATGGCGGCAGAACCCGCATCCGCTCGCACCAGTGAAAGAAAGAGCAGGAGAAGGTCGGTCGTCCAGAAATATGCCGGAAGATGGCGTGGAGGAATTTTCTTGAGCGCTACCCAGTTTGCACCGGCGAGGGCCAATGCCGCGAAAATCGCAAAAAGGCGGCCGCCGTTGGAGTGAGCGAGCAACAAGCCCAGCAGCAATGCGGTCCCCGCAATGCGCCAGCGCAGGTTGATCTCCCAGCGGCGCTTCTTTTCCGGGGTCACGCTCAGGTGAAGGTAATCCGGCGTGTAATACATCAGCACAGCAGCTGCGATGGAGGCCAA
>DASXJO010000367.1:0-4585 GCA_036497385.1 Candidatus Angelobacter sp.
GGGCTCCTCTTCTGGATTGAGCGCATTCACCATCGAATATGAAGGCCGTCAGCGCGAGCAAGTGGCGCAGGTAGCCAACCAGCTTGCCGCCAGCTTCATTGAATGGAACGTCAAGAGCCGTGAACAGCAGTCGCAGGACACCACGGAATTTCTTGATGCCCAGCTTAAAGAAGCGAAACAAAACCTTGAACAGCAGGAAGCGCGTTTAAGCGCTTTCAAGATGCGTCATCTGGGTGAAATGCCGGAACAGCAGCCCGCGAACATGCAGGCGCTCACGCAATTGCAAGGACAATTCCAGGCCAACGCTGACACCCTTAATCGCCTTGAGGTTGAGCGGACGCTGCTCTCCCGTGGGCTGGAGAGCCCGAACACTGGCGAACCCAAAACAGCCCCTACGCTGACTGAGCGTACCAAGTTGGAAGCTGAGCGCCGTCAACTTCGCGCGCGGCTGTTGGACCTGCAGAATCGTTATACCAGCGCGCACCCTGAAGTCATTGACACGGCTTCACAATTGCAGCACGTTGAAGAAAGATTGAAAGCCCTTCCCCCGGATCCTCCAGTAGTGGCGGAAGTACAGGACAACACGGCCGTCACCGTGCGATTGCAATTGCTTGATCGCGAATCAAAACGCCTCACGCAAGAACAGGAGCGCCTTACCGGTCAGATGGCCTCGTATCGCTCCAAGGTGGACGCGGTTCCGGTCCGCGAGCAGGAAATGGCTGAATTGAATCGCAATTACAGCGTCTCCAAGGACCATTACCAGTCGTTGCTCGATAAAACTTTTTCCGCCGGCATGGCTGCCGATCTGGAGAAAAAGCAGCAGGCTGAACACTTCACTATCCTGGATCTGGCGCAGGTGCCGGAAAAACCCTTTAAACCTAAGCGTGGTCTCATGTTGCTGGGAGCATTCCTTGGTGCTCTGGCCATGTCACTAGGCCTGGCTTATCTCGGGGACATGATGAATAGCACAGTTAAGTTTGAGCGCGAACTGAAAGCCATGTTGCCCGCCAACGTCGCGCTTCTGGCGGTTGTCCCTCAACTCCAATCCGCGGCTGACCGGCGCAGCTCGATCCGGTTTGCCATTATCGCTGTAGTGATTTCTTTGATCGGTTGCGCCCTTGAAGCAGGATTGTTCCTGAAGCTGCACTCGATTTTGTAAAAAGGCCAGGCGTTAGAACGACAATGCGGCAATCCTATGGCACGGAAAATCGATTCGCCGGTAATGGCAAGGAAGCTTCGTGGCTGGAACTCCTATGAGCGCACTCAAGACACTGTATCGCCACTCGTCCCACTACCTCGGTGGGCGGTTGGTTGTCATGCTCCTGGGATTCATTTCCTTTCCGGTCTTCACCCGGGTCTTTTCTGTAGCTGAATATGGCGTAATCAACCTGATCACAAACACCGTCCTGCTTTTAACGGTGTTATCCAAATTCGGTTTTCAGCATTCCGTCCAGCGCTATTACCCTGAAGGCGAGCAGGCCGCCAACCCCGACACGCTACGCCGCTATTACTCCACATTGTTTTATAGCACCGCACTTCTGGCGCTGACGTTGACTCTGTTGTTCATCGCGGCATTGCTGCTTGGCGTGGGACGTTTCATGGGAATCACCGCCGCCGGCACCCTTCTGCTGGCGTGCAGCCTGATCATGATCCGCTCGTTGCGGTCCATGCAGATGAACCTGATGCAGATGGAGAACAAGACGCGGCTCTTCAACGGCATGGACATCCTGCAAAAAGCGCTGACCGTCGGTGTGATTTGTGCGTTATTGTTCTTCTGGCAAAAGACCATCTTCGCCTTCTTCCTTGGACTGGTGATTGTTGAAGGCATCATCCTTCTGCAATATTTGCCTGTTCTTGGTCGCCGGCAGTTGCTTTCGCCCAGCATGTTCGACGTAAGTTTCCTCCGCACCGCTGCGGTTTTCTCGCTGCCGATGATGGCCGCTGAAATTTCCTGGTTCGTGCTTGACTCCGGCGACCGCTTTTTTATTCAGCATTATCTTGGCGCACAGGCGCTCGGCTTTTATGCTGCCGCTTATGGCATCGCCATCTATCTGCAGGACGTGCTCATGGCGCCCTTGCAAATGGCTCTCTTTCCCATCTGCATGCGTGTCTGGAATACTGAAGGCAAAAAGGCATTGCAGGATTTTCTTTCCCGCAGCCTGGATCAATTCATTCTCGTCGCCGTTGCAGTCGTCTGCGTGGCCATCGTTACGTCGCGCGATGTCATCGTCCTGCTCGCGTCCCGCAAGTTCCAGCAAGCGCACACGCTGCTGCCGTTTCTGGTCGTCGGGCTGGTGCTCTCGGCTGTCACCATTTATTTCCGCCCCGGCCTCATGATCCACAAGCGCGCCACCAAGATCGCTGCTGCAACGTTCTATGCCGGCTTTCTCAATGTGGTGCTGAACGTGATATTGCTTCCGCGGATTGGCCTTGTGGGCGCGGCGATTGCTACCACCGTGAGCTATGCCGGGATCGTGGTGTTTCTTGCTTATCAGTCAATGCGCGTGCTGCCGTACAAGCTTGAACTCATTTCCTTTGCTCGATACGGCATAACCGGCGCTGCCATCGCATGGTTGGTGATGCAATTGCCCGTAGAAACGCCTTTGCTTAGCGCGGCAGTAAAGGGAAGTCTGATCCTTGTACTGTACGCCGGAATACTGTTTGCCATCGATCTGCGCGTGCGCGAACTGCTTACAAGCATTTGGATCGCACTCGCTGGCTGGCTGCATTCTTCCAGCGAACCAGCCCTCAAGCCGATTCCTGCCATGACGGAGAGGACCTAAGCCATGCACTTTGGACTGGAAGAATACGTCCCTCTGGCCCTCTATATCGGCGCTATTGTGGCCTTTTTGCTTTCGCTCTTCTGGAAGCCGCAGGCAGGTCTATATTTCCTGATCCCGCTGCTGCCGTTGCAGACGCTCCGCTATCGCGTCCTCGATTTTCCCCTAGGCAACAAGCTGATTGACATGCTGTTGCTGGGCGTTGTGCTGGGCGCAGTCTTCAAAGGCGGCTTCCGCTTTGCCAAAACGCCGATGAACAAATTCCTTATCATCTTCGGCGTATTCTGCTACGTGCAGCTATGGCGTGGCGCATTCTTCCTGAATACGGAGATGCCGCTTTCCATCAGCGATCCGCGTTTTTCCAACTGGAAGAATTACATGGTCATGTTCATCATCTTTGCCGTTACGGTGAGCGTGATCAAGGATGTAAAGCAGATTAAAATCATCGTCGTGCTGATGTGCCTTTCCGTGCTGGCCGTGAACAAGGGCTATTACGGCACCATGAGTGATCGCGACACGTCGCACTTCTCTTATGACGTGCGTGATGGCGGCGCTTTGGGCTATGCCGGTGTGAACGGCGTGGCCACCTTTGAGGCCGAATTCATGTTGTTTGTCCTGGGATTGAGCGCTTTGCAGAAGCGCAAATCGCTCAAGGTCGCCCTCTGGGGACTCTTTGCCTTCAGTGCTTATTGCCTGCTGTTTTCTTACTCGCGTGAAGCATATGTAGGAGTTCTCGTCGGTTTGTTCTTTCTCGGATTGGTGCGGCAGCGCTGGGTGCTTCTCGCTCTCGCGGTTTTCCTGCTTAGCTGGCAGAGCTTTGTTCCGATTTCTGTGCAGGAACGCGTGCTCATGACCTATGACAAGAATGAGCAGCAGCTTGATACCTCAGCGCAGGACCGCGTCGTCCTCTGGGATGACGCCATGAATCTGTTTCATCAGAACCCGGCTCTCGGAGCGGGTTTTGATACCTATGAATGGCAGCATCGCGTCGGCATTTACACGGATACGCACAACTACTTCCTGAAAGTGCTGGTGGAAACTGGCGTCCTTGGACTGATGTTATTCCTGTTTTTGCTGGCCAAGATGACGCGCCTCGGCGTCAAGCTCTACCGTACCGCTCAAGATCCATTTCTCCAGTCCGTTGGCTTGGGTTTCTCTCTCTTGATGGCTTGCGTTTTTGTGGTGAATTTCTTTGGCGATCGCTGGCTTTATGTGGAGGTCAATGGTTTTCTCTGGGTCATGCTGGCATGTGTTGTGCGCGGCCAGATGATAGAAAGTGAGCGCAAGGAAGCGCCCGCTGCCGTCGCCGCCGAGGCGCCGCCGGAGCCATTGCCGTGGGTACGAGATGAAGAGCCGGCATTGGTGTAAGGGACAAATATTATGTGTGGAATCTTTGGACAAATCGGAAGCTCGCCAGCGGATGAAAAATGCGGGCTGGAACTCCATCACCGCGGTCCGGACGATGCTGGGCTTAAGTATTTCACTTTGTCCAACGGCTCCGTCTGGGTAAGCTTGCAGCACCGCAGGCTGTCCATCATCGACCTTTCCTCCGCCGGCCATCAGCCCATGTGCAATGAAGATGAGTCCATATGGATCACCTTCAACGGCGAAATTTATAACTTCCAGGAATTGCGCACTCAACTTGTTTCTGCCGGACACACTTTCCGCTCCCACACCGATACTGAAGTCATCATTCACGGCTATGAAGAATGGGGCGCTGAGGTGATGAAGAAGCTACGCGGCATGTTTGCCTTCGCCATCTGGGACAATCGCCATCGCCGCATGCTGCTGGCCACCGACCATCT
>DASXJO010000368.1:0-3164 GCA_036497385.1 Candidatus Angelobacter sp.
CGCGTGCTGCGGAACATCCATCAAAGCCTGAAAGAAAATGGCGTGCTGATCATTGAAGTACTGGGCAAGGAGCGCCTGGCGCATGTCTGGAAAGATACAATGTGCAACGAACTGGCGGACGGATCGTTAATTTTTCAGCGGCCGCAGATTCGCGACGACTGGACCCGTATACATTCGGAATGGACGCTGGTGAAAGAAGGCAGCTCACGCACCTTTACGTTTGAACACACGGTATATTCCGGACGTGAATTAAAAGATCGTTTGCTGAGCTGCGGGTTCAAGCAGGTGCAGTTGTTCGGCGACCAGCAAGGCTCGCCTTATGATCTCGACGCCAACCGGCTGATTGCAGTCGCACGGAAATCGAATCAATGTAAATGGTTGTAGCCATGCCTTCCTGGCAGATGAGGCGATGCATCGTTTTATTCACAACAGCACGCCAGTTCCATATCTAACTTGGGGCTCAGGTCAACGAGCGGTTATCCAAGCACCTGCGCTTCCATGGACTGAAGCGTTACCTGAACGGTTCGATTGACTCCATGTGTTGCCGTTGGCGGAGGCGCAGCCGGATTGGGCTCGCTGGATAAGAGCACACTCCACGTCCTGCCATTCGGGTTCAGATTCCAGTCGACCACCACATGCACCGTGTTCGGCTGTGTCGTACTGGTATTAATGGCAACGAGAACCTCGCGGTCGTTGAGAATCCGGGAAAATGCGATTACGCCTCCCGGGTCGGGCGAATAGCCGAAATCTATGCCGTTGCCGCTGCATTGGCGGAAATACTGCCGGCCATAGCGCAGGCAGGGTTGGCTCTCGCGCAGGTCCGTCAAGTCCTTGATCAACTGGTAGAACTCGTGGGAGCTGGAAAAGACGTTTGGGCCGCGCCAAAGCGCCTCCCGCACGTATTCACGCCGGTCGCCATGGCCATCCATGCCTTGCTCGGTGCCGTAATAGATACACGGGATTCCCAGCATGGTCATTAGGCACGTCAGGGCAATCCGGGTCTGTTTCGGCCATCCCGGATAGTTGATCCGTTCATTCAGGTCATGGTTGTCAAGAAAAGTGATATAGAACCCGCTGGCATCACCATGGGAACTGATGACGGCCTTAAGAGCTTCGCGCCGTTTGTCGGATTCCTGGGCAAGAATGCTGGGTGGATCTGAAGCTTTGCAGGTCCTGACCACCCGCTTCCGCATGGGAAAGTCCAGAGCGGCATCCACGCCGATGATTCCATCTCCCGCATTCGTGTCGGTTCCGATAAACTCAGCGATCTTGGCCTCATTATCGTCCTGCCAGACTTCGCCGAAGGTCAGAAAGTTCTTCTTGCCGATCGATAGTGCGAATTCCCGCATGGAATTCCCAAATACACGGGCGAAGTCTCTCTCCACATACTGAAGCGTGTCGATCCGAAAGCCATCCAGATCGAATTTGGCAATGAGGTATTGATAGATACGGATCAGTTGGTTTCGGACAGGGTACAAGTTGGTGTCCGGGAGCAGATACTCTGTGACCAGTTCTTTCAGGCGGTCGAAGTCACCTTTCGTGGGATCGCCATTCGGATCATAGCTGCCCCGGCGTCGCCAGTAGTCATTGCGCTGCAATTCCTTGGGCCAGACTCCGGAGTCGCGTGGTAGCGCCGGAACTGTGCCGATGTCCGTCCATGAACCCTGTGGCACGCCAGCCTTCCGCCAGTAAACGGCATACTCGCCGCCGGGGTTCCATGGGGCAGAGTCGCGCATCCCTTTGTAGTTGAAAATATCGCCTGCATGATTCAGCACAATGTCGAGAATCACGTACATCTGCTCCCCATGAATCGCATCAATCAGGTCGCGGAACTCAGCATCGGCAATGGCCGGATTCGCAATTGCCGCGTCCGGATTGGAGCAAAAGCGCGGTTCGATGTTGAGAAGGTCGAAGGCTCCATATCCGCCCCAGTAGTCCTTGAACCATTGCGGATTCATTTGCACCGGAGAAAGCCAGATGGCGCCCGTGCCAAGATTCTTGAGGTACTTAAGCTGTGCTTTTATGCCGGCGAACGTACCGCCCTGATACACGTCGCACGGCTCAGGATAAGGAGGCGGGGAGCTGGCGTTATTGAAACGGTCAACTAGAAGGAAGTAAATCCACTGGTCCCGCCAATCAGGGGGTGACGGAGTATACTTCAGGCCATTTGCCAGCAGTTGATTTACAGCTTGATCGTAGACTGAATCCGGCATGACGCACTTCCTTTCTGGTTTGCCGGTTTGTATGCGGTTTCTCGGACCAGGATGTCTATGAAGACGAATCGGCTTATGGTAAGCGGAATCACAATCCGAGCCAGCGACCGACTTCTTAGGATATTCGAGGATTCACTGCTACGTCTAGCCGATGAGAGGTATCCGGGCAAGCCGGAAATTGACCATGGAGAATCGGCGGTCCAGAAGTCCTCTTCTTGGGAAGTGTAGACGATTCGTTGAACCTGATTCCCGTCGAATGACCGCTGATCTTTGAAGGGCACACGGGGTTGTCCGGCCTGCCGTATGATAGAGTTTTCGCGCGATTACGGAGGATCACGACCATGAACGTGGAAGCGCAGGTAACCTGGACAGATGGCGAGCGTTTTGTCGCTAACGCTAGCAGCGGCCACGGGATCGTGATTGACTCCGATCGCCAGCGCAATACCGCAGCGGGCCCAATGGAAATGGTCCTGATGGGGCTATGCGCCTGCACGGCCACGGACGTTGTGGCCATCCTGCGCAAGAAACGCGAACCATTTGCAGGCGTCCACGTAAAGGCCGAGGCAGTTCGCGCCACGGAAGCGCCCACGGTTTATACTTCCATCAAACTCATCTATACGGTTTCCGGGCAGGTTTCACGCAAGTCAGTGGAGGACGCGGTCAGGCTGTCAGAAGAAAAGTATTGCAGCGTGTCTGCGATGCTTAAATTCACGGCAAAAATCGTTACTGAAGTGCATCTTTCGGGAACGGAAACAGGTGTTCCGGCTAGCAAATAAAAGAAACATTGCGGTAGTAAAGAGAATCTAATCCAAACAAGTGGGAGGGAATTCTTTTCATGTCGCAAAAGAAAGTTGTGGTCTATAGCCAGCCCGGTTGACCGCCCTGCTCATGGGCTGAGTCTTACCTTTCGGAGAAAGGTATTGAGTTTCAAGTGAAAGACGTTAGTTCTGA
>DASXJO010000369.1:0-2100 GCA_036497385.1 Candidatus Angelobacter sp.
CTCGATGGCTTGACTGTTCTGCTGCCCGACGTGCGGTTCTTGCTCTATCTGTATGTACGCAAGGAGGCCCTGGTCTCGTCGCAAATTGAGGGAACACAATCCTCATTTGTCGATGTGCTCCGGTTCGAGAATAAGGTGCCAACTGCTGTCCCCAAGGAGGATGTTGAGGAGGTCTCGAACTACGTCGCAGCCATGCAACATGGTTTGCGACGTATCCAAACGGGCTTTCCGCTGTCCCTGCGTCTAATCCGTGAAATCCATGCAATCTTGCTAAAGGGTGGGCGCGGTGCGAACAAGACCCCAGGCGAATTTCGCCGTTCTCAGAACTGGATTGGCGGTACCCGTCCGGGAAATGCGTCCTTTGTCCCTCCACCGCCTGCGGAAATGATGGAAGCGCTGGACAGGCTGGAACGTTTCCTTCACGATGACAAACATGGCCTTCCCCTCCTGGTGGAGGCCGGACTCGTTCATGTGCAGTTCGAATCGATCCATCCCTTTCTTGATGGAAATGGCAGGCTCGGACGTTTACTCATCACTCTGCTGCTGTGCGCAAAGGGAGCGCTCAAGCAACCCCTCCTTTATCTGAGTCTCTACTTCAAGAAACATCGGACTCAGTATTATGACCATCTCCAGCGAATACGCACGGAGGGAGCATGGGAGGAATGGCTCAGGTTCTTCCTTGAAGGTACGGCACTAACCGCACAAGAGGCGGCAGAGACCGCGACCAGGATCCTCGACTTGTTTTCCAGAGATCGGGAGAAGATACAAAAACTTGGCAGGCCCGCTACATCGGCCTTGCGCGTCCACGAATACATGCAAAGAAAACCCATTGCAAACATCGCCGCTATAGCTAAAGCGCTTAAGCTCTCTATTCCCACAGTTACAGTGGCCCTCAAGCACCTGGTGCGAATTGGAATCGTTGAGGAAGTTACGGGCAAAAGAAGGGACCGCCTTTTCACTTACTCCCGCTATTTCAACATCGTAAGTGAGGGGACCGAACCCTTACCTCGCTAAGCCATCTCGCTCTGCATCAGGCAATGAAGTGGCCGGACTGAAGTGCTCAGCGAATGGTGCGAGGAGGGTTCTGATTCTTGGCTAATTTCTTGGGCCGACTGCGGTTTATGATATTCGGCTGCTACCCAGCACAGTTTTTTAGGAGTAAACCTCTTGCTGAAATGGCTTCCCATCCCGCTTTGTTTGTTCGCACTGCTGTCCGGATCTGCGCTTGCGCAAAACATCGCCGACGGTACAGACAATGCTCCTCGGCCGGTAAAACTCGTGCCGGCGCCATCGCCCGGACCTGTTTACGTCCGTTGTGGCGCGCTGTTTGACGGCAAGTCCGACCAGTTGGAGCAAAATGTAGTTATTGCTATCGAGCATGACCGGATCAAGCAGGTGGGCAAATTCTCGCCGCCCACAGGCGCACAAGTGATCGATCTCTCAAACCTGACGTGCCTGCCGGGTATGGTGGAGTCACACACGCACGTTTTTCTCCAGGGTGATCGCAAGCCCGGCCAGTATGACGCGCAACTGCTCAAGCAATCGGTTGCCTATCGCGCCATTGAGGCCACAACCGCCGCGCATGCTGCTCTGGATTGGGGCTTCACCACCATCCGCGATCTGGAAACTGAGGGCGCAGGTTACGCCGATGTTGACGTGCGAAATGCCATCAACAACCGGTTAGTCTGGGGGCCGCGCATGCAAGTGGTGGGGCGCGCCATGGACGTAACCGGCTCTTATCCGTTGCAACCTGCTTACGCCTGGGATGTCACGGTACCGATTGGTGTGGAGACGGTGGACGGCGTCGAGGGCGCGCGCAAGGCAGTGCGGGAACAGCTTTCGCATGGCACCGATTGGGTCAAGGTATATGCCGACCGCGGCGGCAGGATCCATGACAATATTCTCGATACAATTCCGACGTTCACCCTCGATGAATTTCGCGCCATCGTGGACGAAACTCACCGTGAGCGCCACCGTGTTGCGGCGCATGCTACCGGACTACTTGGAGTGCACAATGCCGTTGAAGCCGGCGTGGATACCCTGGAGCATGGCAACTACATCGCCCCTGAAGATATGAAGACGATGGTCGCCAAGGGCATC
>DASXJO010000370.1:0-1701 GCA_036497385.1 Candidatus Angelobacter sp.
ATGCCCCAGTTCCAAAAGAACGATTGGCAGGTTGGGGTTGAGGGCCTTGAACGTCTGAGGGAGCGTAATACCACCGTCGGTCAAAAACTCTGAATCCAGCACCACAGCGGCAATTTTGTTGTTAGCGCAGGCCGCCACAGCATGCGCCGGGCTGGATGCTGAAAGCACTTGATATTGCCCGGCGGGAAGCGCAGCACACATTTGCGCCAGCCTGGAAATGGAAACAGAAAGACAAAGAATCCGCGGTTTTACCCGGCCCGTCACGAGTCGAAACTCCCTTCCGGGCTTCAGCAGTGGAGGGTCTGAGGGGCAGCCTTGTGCCAGAGCAGGCGGACCGCTGTAAAAGCTGTTTCAATGGTACCACTTCTTATGTGCGGTATCGAACAATGTTGCGAATGGCGACAGTCTTATGTGCTGTATCGAACATTATTATCGATGAGGACACTTCTTAAGGAAGCGGAGGGGGAGAGGAGATCAGGTGATCCGGTGATCGGGAAATCGGAGAACCGGAAAGGCAAAAGCTTGCCGCAGATTACGCAGATGAGCGCAGATCAAAAGAGATCGGGACATCGGGGAAATCGGAGCATCGGAAGGGCCAAAAAACCGCGTCTTCTTCTCCGTGTCTCCGCGCGTCTCCGTGGTGAAGACTGGGCTTTCGCAAAATCCAGCTACTTGCATCCAAATATGGAAAAGCAAGCATGAGAAAAACAGACGGAGATCCTAAAAGCAGGAACATGTCTCGTTACCCCATGGTCCTAAAGGACTACGGAATTGTGGCCTATTTCGCGCCAGGATTCCGTTATAATGAGAAGGCTCTGGTGTACTCTGGACTTTTGGCCGGGAACGCTGCTTTGGCTAGCGAATTTGCGCCTTTCACTGCGGCTTACAGGCTAAAGGACAGAACCCAATGAAGTATTTTCTGCGTGCGTTCACGCCTACGAAGAACCGCCGGCTCAATGAGCTGGTCGGGTTCCTGCTGTTTGTCTCCGCGACACTCCTTTTTTTGGCGCTGGCCAGTTATTCTCCGCTGGACCCCTCGCTGAATACTGCCGGCACCTTGAACGACGGGGCCTCTGGGTCCGCGCACAACTGGATTGGCCTGTTTGGCGCCATGTTGAGCGATTTGCTGCTGCAGTCGATTGGCATATTTGTGTTTGCCGCCCCGGTGATGATTGGCTTGCTGGGCGCGCGCTGGTTTAAGTCCAGGCCGGTGGCTTCCGCGGGAGCCAAGGCGCTGGGCGCTGCGATTTTGCTGATCTTTACTCCGGCGCTGCTGGGGCTGCTGCCGTGGCATCTGCGCTGGATGCATGCCGTGGCCATTGAAGGCCTGCTGGGACGCATTGTGGGCGACGTGCTGCTCCACTATTTCAATACCGTGGGCGCATATATTGTCTGCGGGGCAGTGGTGGCGGTGGCCATGTATCTATCCACGGCGTTCTCATTTGTGAACATGCAGATCTGGCTGAACACGCGCTTTGCCTTTGTGCTGGCGCTGTGGCAGCGCTTTGAGGATTGGCGCTTGGCTCGGGCGAAAGCGGCGGCACAGAAGAAAGCTGAGAAAGAAGCTGCTAAAGCCGCTGCGCTGCGCAATGCGAATGAGCGCGGAGTGATTGTGAATCCGGTACAGCTGGCGCGCAGACGCGCACAGACTGACGCTGCCGCCGTGAAGACGGGAATCGAGCGGACGTTTGAAGATGAAGA
>DASXJO010000371.1:0-2120 GCA_036497385.1 Candidatus Angelobacter sp.
GCACCGCGCCACCGGAATCCTGTACGGAAAAATTCATCTTTCCTTCAGCATCCTCAAAAATCCGCAGGCCGATGATCTTCTCGACAAGGTAGTCCGCGGCAGTTTCATCATCGGCCTTGCTTATGCCCAGCAGCACCAGCAGGCCCGCACCGATTTCGCCGACCACGTTGCCGTCCACGGTTACCCGGCAGCGGCTCACGCGTTGGATTGCAGCTCGCATGGGGAATAATGTAGCAGACAGCAGACAGCAGACAGCAGACAGCAGTCAGCACTCAGCCAAAGAAACTCGCAATTAGCAACTGGCAATTGGCCAAAAAGACCAGCCACGAATTAACACGAAACACGCGAATCATTTCATTGAGTTCTTGATTCGTGTTCATTCGCGGAATTCGCGGCTAGTTCTTCTTGATCTGCGGTCATCAGCGGAAATCTGCGGCGATATTCTTCTGCCGGCTGCTGAGCGCTTCCCGTGGGATGAAATGCACAATCTGCTTGCTGATTGCGAATTACCAGCTACTCCCATAGAATCGCGGGTTCGTACATCCCCGCCTTCGGAGTTCAACCAATATGCTGCATCGCCTTCATCTGTATCGCGTGATGCTGCTGTCATTGTGTTGGGTGCTGAGCAGTTTTGCCCTTGCGCAGCAGCCCCAGAACACGCAGCAGCCTTCGTCTTCTCAAAACCCAGCGGCATCGCAAAATCCTGCTAGTCCGGAGCAAGCCACGCCCGGAACTGAATCCAAAGCCGACGCAGTCACAGACAATGCGACGCCGAACAAAAAGCCCGCGCCGGAAACGCCCGCCATCCATAACGACGTGGTCATTAAAGGCGGAACCATCCTCACGGTAACGCACGGCAAGATTGAAAACGGCAGCATCTATATCCATAACGGGAAGATTGCCGCCGTGGGGCAGAGCGTGAATGCCCCCGCCGGGGCCACCGTGATTGATGCCAGCGGAAAGTTCGTGATGCCCGGCATCATCGATTCACACTCCCACATCGCGCTGGATGATGATGTTAACGAAGCTACCAGCCCGATCACGCCGCAAATGATGATGCGCGATGCTTTCGATTACAACGACAAGGCGATCTATCGCGCGCTGGCTGGCGGCGTTACCACATCACTGCTGCTGCACGGTTCAGCCAACATGATTGGCGGCCAGGCCATTGTGATCAAACATAAATACGGTCTGGGTAAGGATGAGCTGCTGTTTCCCGGCGCACCGCAATCGATTAAGTTTGCCAGCGGCGAGAACCCGAAGCGTGTCTATGGCAGCAGAAACCAGCTTCCTTCCACGCGCATGGGAAATTTTGAAGTGATGCGCGCAGCCTTTATTGAAGCCCGCGAGTACATGCGCACCTGGGATGATTATGACGCCAAAGTAAAAAAGGGCGACAAGGACGCCACGGCGCCCAAGAAGGACCTGAAGCTGGAAGCGCTGGCTGACATTCTTCGCGGCAAGCTGCTGGTGCAGATCCACTGCTATCGCGCCGATGAATTTCTCACTGAGATGGCCTTGGCAAAGGAATTCGGCTATAAGATCCGCGCCTTCCATCACGCGTTGGAAGCGTATAAGGTCGCCGATAAAATCGCCGCCGAAGGAGTTGCCATCGCAACGTGGCCAGACTGGTGGGGCTTTAAGTATGAAGCGTGGGACGGCATTCCCTGGAACGCCGCCATCTCCGCGCACAAAGGTGTGCGCGTTGCGCTTAAGAGCGATTCAGAAGACGTGACTCGCCGCTTGAACCAGGAAGCAGGGAAAGCAATCCACTATGGACTGACGGAAGATGAAGCCCTGAAAGCCATCACGATCAATCCCGCGTGGATCATCGGCGTTGACGATCGCGTCGGCTCCATTGACGTGGGCAAAGACGCCGATATCTCGATCTGGAACAGCTATCCGCTCTCTTCTTTCGCGCTGGTGGATAAAGTCCTGATTGATGGCGATCTATACTTTGACCGTTCGCTTCCCGGACTCGGTCTTACACACTACAAGGAGGTCCAGTAACCATGCTGAAAAAAATAATTGTTGTCATCGCCCTTGTAGCGAGCGTCTCGATGCAAAGCGTTCATGCGCAAAGCAAGAAAACCAAATCCGCTCCGGCTCCAGGGGCACAC
>DASXJO010000372.1:0-3668 GCA_036497385.1 Candidatus Angelobacter sp.
GGCTTCTGGCCCGGCGAAGGTTGCGGATTCGTGGTGCTGATGCGGCATGAAGAAGCGTTGGCGCAACAGCATTCTGTGCGCGCTGTGATTCGCGGCTGGGGCATTTCGTCGGATGGCAGTGGCGGCATTACGCGGCCCGAATTATCAGGACAAGTTCTTGCGCTTGATCGAGCCTATAAACGTGCCGGATACGGCATTGATTCCGTTGCATATTTTGAAGGCCATGGAACCGGAACCGCTATCGGGGACGCCGTTGAGTTGCAGGCGCTCTCGCGGGCCCGACGCGTTGCAAGCGAGCACGCGCCCGTTGCGGCGATCGGATCGGTAAAAGCTAATATTGGACATACCAAAGCGGCAGCCGGAGTGGCCGGCCTTATCAAGGCCGCAATGGCCTTGCAAGCAAAAGTAGTTCCACCCACCACAGGCTGTGACCATCCTCATTCTGAACTCAATGGAGAGCGTGCTGTCTTACGGATCATGCGACAAGGTGAATTGTGGCCGGACGAATCGCCAGCCCGCGCTGGTGTGAGCGCATTTGGCTTCGGCGGAATTAACACGCACGTCACGCTCGAGGCTGCGGACGCTTCCAGAAGAAAGAGCTTTACGGGATTTGAACAGCAGAGGCTTTCCGCCGCGCAGGATTGCGAGCTCTTCCTTCTGCAAGCATGGGACCTGAATGAACTGGCCGCGCAGCTCGATGAGATATTGCCGCTTGCTAATGAGATTTCTTACGCCGAGATGACGGACCTGGCGGCCCATCTCGCAAACAAATTGGATGGCGACCACAGGCCAGTGCGGGCGGCATGTATCGCAGCGACTCCCCAGGAGTTGGAGCAAGCCATTAAAGTGCTTCGCGATTGCTGTGCATCGGGCAGCACAATGCTGACGGATTGTAATCAGGCAATATTTCTAAGCAAAGCTGACACCCTGCCGCGCATTGGCTTCCTCTTTCCGGGACAAGCCTCGCCTGTGTATACAGAGGGCGGAATGTGGTCGCGGCGATTCAGCGAAGTTCGCGACCTATACAAACGTGCTCATCTTCCCCAGGTAAGCAGTGTTGATACGGAGGTCGCACAGCCCTGCATCGCGACTGCTTCGATGGCTGGATTGCTATTGCTGCGTTCGCTCAGAATCGAAGCGAATGTCGCGACCGGTCATAGCCTTGGGGAGCTAGTCTCGCTGTGCTGGGCCGGAGCCATGGACGAAGAAACGCTGCTGCGCATGGTCGCGGAACGCGGACGCCTTATGTCGCAACTGGGAGACCCTACGGGCAGCATGGCATCCATTCAAGCTGCTTGTGAAGATGTAAGACATAGGTTGAACGGCGATCCCATTGTTGTGGCCGCTGACAATGCACCAACGCAGACGGTCGTCTCCGGAAAAGCATTTGCTGTAAAGCGCTTTCTAGGCGGCCTAAGCGCTCACGGAATTACCGCTACTATGCTTCCCGTTTCGCATGCATTCCACTCTCCATTAATGGCGGACGCGGCGGTTGCGTTCTCCCGCTACTTGGCGTCGGAGCGGCTTGGGAATGCGGGCCAAGCAAAGCGAATTGTTTCCACGGTAACGGGGACCGCTGTTGAAGAAAATACCGATCTGCGCAAACTACTCACCGACCAGATCACAATGCCGGTCGTGTTCGCCAAAGCCGCAGCACGTATAGCTGCGGAAGCAGATCTTCTGATCGAAGTGGGACCAGGATCAGTCCTGACGGAAATTGTGTCACAGCAATTTGATGTTCCGTCCGTAGCGCTCAATGTTGGCGGGGATTCACTCCGGGGATTCCTGACCGCGGCGGGAGCAGCGTTTGCCCTTGGCGCGCCTGTTCAAACCAAAGCCCTTTTTGCAGATCGCTTTTACCGGGCATTTGATTTGCGGCACAGGCACAAATTTCTTCAGAACCCCTGCGAAACGGTGCCGGAGATGAGCATCCATAGTGCTATCGTCCCAACGCGCCAAGTTCCTGAGAAGCCGCTGCCAGTCGTCAAGACTCTGCCGGGAACCTCCGCGCTGGAGGCACTCCGCAGGTTGGTCGCGCAACGTACGCAACTTCCTCTAGAAACTATCCTGCCTGAAAACCGCTTTCTGGACGATCTTCATCTCAACTCCATCAGTATCAGCCAGATTGTGTTGGAAGCCGCCGCGCAGTCAGGATCGGTTGCGCCAGTCTCTCCAATTGAATTCACAAATGCAACGCTCTCGGAAACGGCGGAGATATTGGAACGTAATCGCCGTCGCACGCCTTCCGGTGGAGAGCAAAAGTATCCGGCTGGCGCAGAGTTGTGGATTCGAACTTTGGGAATTGAGCTGATAGAAAAGCCGCTTCAAATCCGCTCTTCGCCGCGAAAGGGATCGAGTCAGTGGCAAATAATGGCGATGGAGCAAAGCGATTTTACGCAATCGCTGACTCAGCAGTTTGAATCGGTTTCCGGCAGAGGAGTTATTTGCTGCGTGCCTCACGTGCGAACAGTAGAGGCAGCGGAATTCTTGCTGCGCTCAGGCCAGCAATGTGTGGAGCAAAAGGTCAACAGCGTTGTTTTTGTTCAGCATGGGGGCGGTGCCGGGGCTCTTGCTCGGTCACTGTTCCTCGAGCATCGCGATATGACCGTTACAGTGGCAGATGTTCCAGATTTCTCTTCGCAAGCCGCTGAACTGTCGGCGAAAGAAGCGATGACCGCGTCTGGCTTTACTGAAACGATTTATGACTCGGACGGAATTCGCCGCGAGCCGCGCTTGAAAGTTCTTTGGCCCGAGCAGAGAGAAGCTGACAGCTCCCTTGGTGCCGATGACTTGCTGCTGGTGTCCGGAGGCGGCAAGGGAATTACTGCTGAGTGTGCTCTTACCCTGGCCCGCTCTGTCGGCTGCCGTCTGGCCTTGCTCGGACGTTCGCATCCTGAACGCGATGAGGAACTTCGGACAAATCTGCAACGTTTTAGCAACGCCAACATTGTATTTGAATATTTTCCAGTCGATGTCACCGAGAAAAAAGCTATCGTTGAAACCATCGAACGGATCCAATCTGAAATGGGAGCCGTGACAGCATTGCTTCATGGAGCCGGAATCAATAATCCCAAGCAGATAGAAGGCCTGACAGAGCGCGATCTGCATACTACATTGCAAGTAAAGGTGGACGCGCTACGCAATATATTAAGGGCGCTCGACGAAGACAAACTTCGCCTGCTGCTTACGTTCGGCTCCATCATTGGCAGAACCGGGCTGCAGGGCGAAGCGCATTACGGACTGGCCAATGAATGGCTCAGGATGGAAGTAGAAGAGTGGCAGCATCAGCATCCTGCTTGCCGTTGCTTGAACCTGGAATGGTCAGTGTGGGCCGGTGTGGGAATGGGCCAGCGCCTGGGCGTTCTGGATTCTCTACAGCAACAGGGAATTACGCCGCTGCCGCTGGATCAAGCTCTGACCTGCTTACCGGAGTTGCTTGCATGGAAAACAGCGCCTGTTTCTTGCATAGTTACGGCACGAACAGGTAACTTGCCGACGCTTGGCTTTGGCCATTCTGATTTGCCTTTTCTGCGTTTCCTGGAAAATGTTAGCCTGCACTATCCCGGCATTGAACTGATCGCCGATGCGGAAATTTCTGCTGACACTGACCCTTATCTAAAAGACCATTGCTTTCAAGGCGACCAGATTTTTCCGGCCGTACTGGGCAT
>DASXJO010000373.1:0-3073 GCA_036497385.1 Candidatus Angelobacter sp.
TACCATTTTCAGTCCACTCGATGGCAGAGCCTGAGCGGAACCCTCCGCCACCACCGGCAGGAACAAAGCGCTGTTCCAGTTTGACCAGTTCGCGGGGATCGTCGGTGAAAGGCGCGCTCAACATCATTAGTTCATCGCGGAAAGGTGCTTTGGTCTTGGGATCGCCGCCATCCAGCGCGTCCGCCCAGACGAGCGTGGCTGGCTGCGATGGCACCCATTGATAATCACGCGGGCCAAGCGGTACACCTTCAATCGGAACATGATCTTCCAATGGCAGGCTGGCGACTTTGTATTCGAGCTTGCCAGACAGGTTCCAGACTTCGACTTCACGTGGGAATTCGCTTTCCGGCAGGATGTATGAATAAGGATGTTGAATGCGGCTGACCAGCAGATGCTTGCCGTCGGGTGAGGGCTCCACGCGCGCAAAGATCCCCGGCTTGCCCACCGGCGTTGCTACACCGTTCTTCACCAGCGCAAGCTGCGTGGTGGCGTAATAGTCGAATAGGTCTTCATCATGCTGGTTTTGCAGCAAGTCTTCAAATGTACGCACAGGGCCGCGCTTGCCGTCACTTTCTTGAATAATGGGGCCATCGGGCGTTTTTGGCGTTGCCGGCGGATTGCCGCGCGTGGCTGGGACTGTCTGGACCAGCAGTGTTTTGCCGTCGGGCATCCATTGGAGCGGCTCGCCCATGACCGCGCTCAGCCTGATCTTGGGAACAGGATTTGCCGTATAGGTTCCAATCTGGCCGATCCACAGCTCAATGCCATTGGCTGTGGTGTTGGTGAAAGCGAAATGCTGGCTGTCCTGCGACCACTCCGGCGGGCTCAGGTAAGCATTTCGCGGAACAGTAAGGTCAGCCTTCTCCTTGCCTGCGGTGTAATAAAGATGTAGCGCAGTGAAACGTGGAGGATGATGCCTGCCATTGGTCGCCGGGTTAATGCGCAATCCCGCAAGGCGAAGCATGGGCTGCGCCAGATCGGAAACTGGCGGGTAAGGCAGGCGATCAGCTGCGAGCAGCCACTTTCCGTCGGGGCTTACCTCCACCAGGGGGGTCGGCCGCGCGTTCAAAATTTCAGAGATCGGCGCCGGAGCTTTCTGGTAGCCATGGAGGACCGGCTGTTCTTCCTGCGCCGCTTGTTGGCCGTTTGCCAGTTGCCAGAAAGGAAGAGCAATCACAATGAGGAATAAACGAATAAAATTCCGTGCCTGCTTGCTCATGATGAGACCCACCGCCTGTTCAGATTTTGGAATGAATGAGTCTATCCAAAGTTGAAAGGGATTTGAAGGAATCTATCTCAGAGGTAGCCGCTGGTTTGTAGGTCAAGCCCCCAAAGCGCGGCCTTTCGATTGGGTGCCACCCAGCACAATGGCGGCCGCTAGAGCAGCCATTTTTTCGTCCTGAGTCCATGGCGGCCCGAGGGCGCGGCCCATCCCACCAATCCTTTTCTGTATCGTGGACGCGGCTCGGCCGAACGCTTTCACGGCAGAGTCATCGAGATCACGTGTCCGAATTCCGATGATTGGTATCTTCAGCTTTTCAAATGCGGCACGAAAAGCTTGACGGAAGAATTCACCTTCAGCCGTATGAATGAGCGGATGCGACGCTAATATTCGCTCCAGGTCGGGGAGTATACGGGCAGAACTCAGCAGGATGGCGGCTGAAGTCAGCGTAAAATCTCGGTTTCGAAGCTCAGTTGAGAGTCGAGAAAGGGCCTCAACGGCGAGACGCGCGGATTCAGACGCGCAACGAGTCAGATGTTTTTCCGCGGCAGAAATTTCCTTTTTCGCAACATAATGATAGGGCTGGTCGGCGCCCGCGACTTTGGAATCGATGATAACCACCTTGCGACGATCCAGAACCTCCTCCGCGCCCTGTCCGCCTGTGATGGCAACCACGGCAGCCCATCCGGAATGGACGCATACGCCAATTGCGGCTGCTTTCATGCAGCCCACTTTACTCCTTTAATCCAGCTCGGGTAGCGTGTTCGATACCGCCTGAGAAATGGGCTGCTTTGGGTTACCTTCGTCACTAACGGGCTGGGCGGAAGTTGTACTACTCTACAAGAACAAGGTACATGACCTTCCGGAGTAGAAATGACGGACGCAGTAATAAGAGAATCAGCACTACAAGAAGCGAATCAGGCTTTTACCAAACAGGTGACCAACCAGGTGGCCCGCATTACCAGCGAGCTGCACCGGCTGGAACAGCTGTTGAGCGCCGGGATGGTGGATCGCCGCGTTTTAAGCGAATTCCGGTATGCCGTGGACAGCGCCCGAAAAACCGGCTGGCAAGTTGAAAAATGGCTGGATGGCGATAACCGCGAACTTTCCACCATGATGACCGAGGAGCGCATCCACTGCATTACGCGGATGAGCAATCATCTGGCTTCAGAACTTGAGGTTGAAGGAAAGCGCTTTGCCGGGCTGGACGCTCTTCAGGATGCACTGAGCAAACTCGACAGTGCATTGGCAAAGAAGGCCTAACGGTTCGAAGGTTGGGCTACCTGGGCTGATAAGATGATCTCAGCCTATGAAAAAGATTGTCCTCACAATTTTTGGTGTAATGCTGATTGGCGCGCCGCTGGCGCAAAAAAGCCTGGCGCAAAAACACGCGCAAACTAAACAACAAACGGCGCAGTGGCGGCCCTATGTCTTCCCGGACGATGGATTCGCCATTACACTGCCTGCCCCGGTCACGCCCCGCAATGATGGCGGCGATAGACACATCCATGTTTACACCGTGCGGCTGCAAGATGGAACAATCTTTAATTTACGCGCCGTCCACAAGCTGATGGATTGCGAAACCACGTTGGCCGACTTGTGGGACAAAGCAGACGCCAACAAAGATCCTCGGGAGCCGGTGATTCGGGGAACACTCAAGCAGGTGGACCTCTCAGGCTTGCGGGGATTGGAATATGAAACCGGCTCATCCAATGAGCGCAGCCTGCATCGCTTCCATTGCGGCGACAAGATTTTCTATATCATCAGCGCCGGGTATAAAGGAAAGCGTCCCGCCGACGTCACCAAAATCATTGGTTCATTTCAAGTGGTAAATCCGGCCCATCAGTAGGG
>DASXJO010000374.1:0-1824 GCA_036497385.1 Candidatus Angelobacter sp.
CGGAGGCGCTTGGTCTGGGCGCGGCTGACAGGGATTTCAGTTTGCTTGCGATCGTCCATACGGAGCTGGTATGAGCTCTTGAACCAGGGCACAACTTCTTTGATCCGATTGATGTTAACGACGAACGAACGATGCGCACGCCAGAAAGTTTCGGGGTCGAGACCTTCAAGTAATTCTTCAAGTGTGCGGCAGTTGGATTGGCCCTCAAGATTGGTGGCCACCACGCTGATGATGCCGTCTTCTATTGAGGCGAAGCAGAGGTCTTTCTGGTCAACCAGTAGCAGACGTCCGGCACTGCGGAGAAGCACTTTTGAGTTTTGCGGGCGCTGGGATTCCAACAGCTTGACCAATGTGTCGAGGCGTTGCTGATCGGGGGCAACGCCCTGAATCTTCTTGCGGGCTTTCTCTACTGCAGCATTGACACGCTTCTTATCGAAGGGTTTAAGGATGTAGTCAATGGCATTGACTTCAAAGGCCTTAACTGCGTACTGATCAAAGGCGGTAGCAAAGACAATTTGCGGAAGTGCGATCTTTTTATCAATTAACTTTTTCAGAACTGCGAACCCGTCAAGCCCGGGCATCTGCACATCAAGGAAAAGTAAATCTGGAGAAAACTCCTTGACCAGGCTCACGGCTTCAATCCCGTTGTGGCCTTGCGCCACCACCGCGACGTCGTCAATGGACTTCAGCAAATAGCTCAACTCTTCACGCGCGAGCTGTTCGTCATCCACGATCAGAACAGAAAGAGCCAAGGTTTATTCTCCACTTACAAAGTACAAAAGCCGCATCCGGACAGCTCAACAGCGCTTCTGGAAGGAGGCTGCTGCGCGTACCAGCTAACTGTTTCTCTCGACAACAAAATCCGGAATCGACAGCAGCGCCCGCTTGATCTCCGATGGCGCAAAGGTGCAAATTGCTTTCCGCGCCAACTCGGCATGTTTGGCGGCTGCGTCATACGCATACGGGATGGACCCATAACGGTCCAGCATTTCCAGGATATGCTCATGCTTCACACTGACAAACGCGCGCTCTTCCAGCACGGTCTCCACCAGCTTGCGCTCTTGCGGCGTGCAATGTTGCAGCGCATGGATCACCGCCATGGTGACCTTGCCTTCGCGCAGATCGCTCGCCACCGGCTTGCCCAGCACTTCTTCCGACGCCGTTAGATCCAGGACATCATCCACGATTTGAAATGCCAGTCCCAAATTGCGTCCGTATTCGCCCAGGCCGCTCTCCTGCTCAGCTGTCGCCTTCCCGATCAGCGCTCCCAGCCGCGTGGACACAGAAAACAAACAAGCCGTCTTGCGGAAGATCAAATCAAAATGCTCTTCCAGCGAGATGATCTTGCCCAGCTTTTCCATTTGCAGCAGTTCGCCTTCGACCATCTGCTGTGTCAGGTCGATCAGCACATCCAGCACGCGAAAATTGCGCTCCTGCACGGCAACCTTAAAGGCCTGCATGTAAAGCCAGTCGCCGGCCAGGACGCACTTTGAATTTCCCCACTTCGTATTTGCCGCCGGCCTGCCACGCCGCGTCTTGGCTTCATCAATAATGTCGTCATGCACCAGGGTCGCCGTGTGCAGCATCTCCACAACTGCGCCCAGTTTGATGGCGCTGGTCTCTTCGTGAGGAAACAGCTTGGCCGCGAGCAACAGCAGTACCGGACGTATCCGCTTGCCACCGCCCGCGCGCAGGTGCTCGCCGATATCGGTGATGGCGCGCACGCTTGAAACCGTGTCGCGTCCGAACTCGCGCTCAATCGCGGCCAGATCGTCACGCAACAGCTCGAAAACTTCTTTGGCAGTGGTTGTGGCCGGTGAACTC
>DASXJO010000375.1:0-2678 GCA_036497385.1 Candidatus Angelobacter sp.
TCTTCATCTTACTAGTGAACTTCGCTTTCAGTTCCGGCGTCAAGCTGAAGTTTTCTCTTCGGGCATAAAAGGAACCAACTTTGCCAAATAAATCTTTGATCTGCTCACCAATTGATTTTTTACGGCTAGCGACGGCTTCACAGCACAGCAACCCGGCAAGGATGCCATCCTTTTCCGGAACGTGATTCCGAATGGAAAGCCCGGCGCTCTCTTCGCCACCGATGGCTATTTTGTCCTGCTTGATCAGCTCGCCAATATATTTGAAGCCGACTGGCGTTTCATGCAGCGGTACTTTGTGGTGCTCCGCCAGCGCATTGATCATGTTGGTGGTAGAAACGGATTTGGCGACACCATTCTTCCAGCCGCGGCTTTCCACCAGATAGTCGAACAACACGGCAATCACGTAATTGGGCTGGATAAATGTGCCGTCCTGGTCCACGATCCCGAAGCGGTCAGCGTCTCCATCCGTGGCTATGCCGATGCGAGCGCCTGTATCTTTCATCTTCTGGCGCATTTCATTCAGAAGATGGTCTTCCGGCTCGGGCGCATGGCCACCAAAGAGCACATCGCGAACGTCATGAACGGTAGAAACGGGAATGCCCGCCTCCCTGAGCAACTCGTCGGAATAGCCCCTGGCCGCGCCCCAGAGCGGATCAAAAACAACTTTCAATCCCGAGTTCTGGATGAGCTGGAGATTAACAATTTCTTTGAGCCGCGCCAGATAAGCAGGCTTGGGATCTATGTTCGCAACCTGCACCTTTGAAGAACTTGCAGAAACGTCACCATTGGTTGCGATCAGTGCTTCAATCGCGCTGGTGGCTTCTGGCAATGCCGGCGCGCCATCTGGGGTAGAAAACTTTATGCCGCTGTACTCCGGAGGATTATGTGACGCCGTGAAATTGATTGCGCCATCGGCCTTTGACTGGATCACCTCATAGGAAATTGCTGGAGTAGGTGCGGGTTCGGCTATGACCAATGGCTGCACGCCAAACGAGCTCAGCACGTCAGCGGCAATGCTGACGAATCGCTCTCCCATGTAGCGCGGATCGCGCCCCACAATCACGCGCGCTCCGTTTGGTTTCTTGGAAGCAACATATTTCGCGATGCCGGTAACAGCTCGGCGCACATTCGCCACGGTAAACTCTTCGGCGATAATTGCGCGCCAGCCGGAAGTACCAAATTTGATTGTTGTGACACTCATCTCAAACCACAGTTAGTTGCGTGTTACCGGATTTTGGTTTCATGCAACTCATCATACGCCGAGGAATATGAGGGGATGAGCACGCCCAAAACCTTTGAAAGGCGGAAGGAAGGAGTAAGCAGAGGGAATAAAGTCGCGGAAATTGCATCACTCGCCCTGCGAGCCTCTACTATGAATTGATCCACTCCGGATTCATCTGCTGAAACTGCACCAGGGTTTGGGTGCCGATCTCTATGTCCATTCCTCTTCTTCCTCCGTTCCTCTGCGTTTCAAAGGTCTTAGTTTGCTGACTAGCCATCGCTGATTGCTAAACTAAATCCATGACGAACGCGCGAATTATCCTCACGACCGCTGGATCACAGGAAGAAGCCGGCAAGATCGCTCACGCCCTGGTCGAGCGCAGGTTAGCTGCGTGCGTCAACATTGTGCCGCGGATCGAATCGGTTTACCGCTGGCAAGGCAAAGTGGAGACAGCCCAGGAATGGCTGCTGTTGATCAAAACCCAAGCCGAACTCTATGAGCGCGTTCGCGATGCCGTGAAAGAGCTGCATTCCTACGATCTTCCGGAGTGCATAATGCTGGAAGTTGCAGCGGGCATCAAAGAATATCTAGATTGGATTGCCGAGAACACAGAGGCTCGCAGAGAAGTTTGAGCAGAGTTTTGGGCTTCAGAGGCTTTGCCGTCTTGTCAGGGTACAGACCGGGCACATCCCTGACATAACAGACCGGGCGCATACCTGACACTCGACGCGCAAGGTGGTCAGGCGAGACAAAGACGTCGGCCCAAGGCGGAGCTTCTTTGATCCAGCGCAATTATTTGCCTTTTATTCACTGTATCTGTTATCTTCGCTATGTCATGCTAGGAGCCACACAAGTAGGGGAACAGGTCAATTGGCTCTTTCTGGACATGAATTCGTATTTTGCCTCTGTGGAGCAGCAGGTCCAGTCCCACTTGCGTGGAAAGCCTACGGCGGTTGTAACGGTGGATGCGGATTCAACGGTCTGCATTGCCGCCAGTTATGAGGCCAAGGCATTTGGCGTAAGCACTGGAACCGCTCTGGGTGAGGCGCGGAAGAAATGTCCTGACCTGAATGTGGTGGTGGCCCGGCATAAAATTTACGTTGAATACCACGAAAAAATAAAAGCCGCAGTTGAGCAAAACTGCCTGCACGTTTCAAAGATCGTTTCGATTGATGAAATGGAATGCCGGCTGGGTGGGCGCGACAAGCAAATATCGAATGCCCAGGAACTGGCCCGCCAGGTGAAGCGAGCGATTTATTCCGTTGGGGAAATGCTGCATTGTTCCGTTGGGCTGGCGCCGAACCGTTTTCTGGCCAAGGTGGCTTCAAACATGAAGAAACCGGATGGCCTGATAACGCTTACCGCAGACCAACTTCCGCAGATTTTGTTCTCATTAAAACCACGCGACCTGCCGGGAATTGGCCACAACATGGAACAGCGCCTGCTCAAACAGGGC
>DASXJO010000376.1:0-1819 GCA_036497385.1 Candidatus Angelobacter sp.
ACTGAACGAGCCTGTCCCTAAGCCGCTACGACTTTCCACTTCTGACGAAGTTTCGTCCACCGAGCGCGCGCTAGGCGTTACTTTTCGCGCGGACTATCGCAGATATCTCCTAGCAGCCTGTTGAACTAACTCCCCTTTCCGGCGAAGTCATGTTTGGGTGAACTTGGAGCGACAAACTGAATTCTGGCCACGCGAGTTGCCAAGTCGATGTGAGGCCATTAATTATTGCCTTCAATAGGATGGTCACTGCGGCTAACCGCCAAAAAAGGTCTCGTCCGGCCCGTTTCAGAGCCGCCGCCAGTTGTTTGGGCGTCCCAAATCCAAAGAGCTTGCGCATGAGTTGCGATAGATTGTAGAAAGCTGCCGCCAGCTTGAACCGTTTGTTGAGGTTCTCCCAACCCCGCAACGTCGTGCGTCTCATGCCTCCGCAATCCAGAATGTGCGCGAAGCTTCTTTCAATGTGCATGCCACGCCGCCTTAACAACTCTTGGCCCGATTTACTTTTCACACTCCGCCGCGCCGCTCGCACCGCCCGTTGCTGTTGGGCCTCCAATTTGTCTACACGCCGGTTATCGATCGGATCGCTGATCAGAGTTCGAATCCCTTCCTGTTGGAGGGCCTGCAATTGGTCCACTGCGTAGTATCCTTTGTCGGACGTAACGCTGATGGCCGTCAGTGTATCCAGTGGTTGCTCGTACGCTCGATTGATCGTTTGCTGCGCTTCCAAAATCCGCGTGGCCACTTCCTTGTGGTCGGCCTGATCCCCCGGATGCACGTCGGCCTGCACGACCGCACCCGTGTCCAAATCCACCACGGCTTCGGGTTTATAAATCATATCGGTAGCGCCGTCCTTGGTTCGCCCGATTTTGGCGTCCGGATCGTGCGGATTCTGCCACTCTTGGTTACTCCCTTTGCCGGGACGATGCCGGTCAAATCGCCGCACCGCCGCCGTATCTTCAGGATCAATCCCTTGTTCAGCAGCCAGGCGTTTGACGTAGTCCCAGTACTGCTCCTCGGTGTTGCGATGCACCAGCGCTCGCAACGACGCATTGGCTTCGATCACCGAAGAATCAATCCCCAGGTTCTTGCCTCGCAACAGGCCATGTTCGCGTAATGCCTGAACGGTGAGGGTGAAAATCTGCTGATAAATCTCCAGCCCCAACCGCTGACGAATCACCGTGAAGCTGGAATGCTCGGGCGTCCTCTCATTCAGTTCATATTTCAGAAATGCCCGGATCGACATCGAATCAGCGCAGCGAGCCGCTATTGCACGTTCGCTCGGCAGGTCTTCAAAAAAACCAACCATAATCATCTTCAGATAAACCACCGGATCAATGCCCGGCCGGCCTACTCCGCTCTTATCATAGACTGGCGCACACCACGCGCGCACCTTGGCCGCAAATTCAAAACCCTCCAGGGTTTCCTCCAGCTTGGCATAGAAGCCAGTTTGCGCTGCGCTAACTACTTGATCGGCGGCAATCCAAAACTCCGGCTGCGCTACCTTTTTCTTCTCGGAGAACATGCTACTCAGACAGCATCGCTGCCCATCTATTCAAACATTCAAACGAGATATTTCAACAGGCTGCTAGGCGGCTACCGGCTGCGCCGCTGGTTTCTCCAATCTACCCATCAACTCCTGAGCGACCAATTCATACGCCGCGGCCGCGCTGCAGGCGTGATCGTAGTAGATGATGGGTTTGCCGAAGCTCGGCGCTTCCGCCAGCCGCGTGCTGCGCGGAATCATCGTCTCAAAAACCTTGTCGCCGAAATGTTGCCGCACCTCGCTGACAACCTGCTGCGCCAGTTTTGTTCGGCCATC
>DASXJO010000377.1:0-4455 GCA_036497385.1 Candidatus Angelobacter sp.
TCCCGTTTGCCGTTATCCAGGAACTTCACTGAGATGGGGAGATCAAGCGAAAACCGCCTGGTGGTTCGCTTTTCCGGCTGCGGTTGCGCCATGCTGGCCTCCAAATACTCTGGATCGTGTGGCACGATTTTAGCCTATATCGGCGCAATTTTGCTGGATATTCTGGCAGGCATCTTGATCCTTTCGGCCAATAAACCCTGAAACACAGAGAGAGGGGCTGTAGATTAACCAAGCTGGGGAGACCAAAAGGAAACACGAGGCAAGACTGTGCAGCTCCGTGGTTCGTCAGACCGCAATATCCTTCGGCGCTGCATTCTCTCTGCATTGCTGGCAAGCAGGAGGTGGATAAACCCCTACTCCGTCTGCTGGCTTACGTTCAGCAACACTCCTACGCTGGCCAGCATCACGAACAAGCTTGATCCGCCATAAGAAATAAACGGGAGAGGGATGCCTTTCGTCGGCAGCAGCGCCAGCACCACGCTAATGTTGAAGAAGGCCTGCAACACGATCATGGTGGTTACGCCCACGGCAAGATAGCGGCCAAACGCGTCGCGCGCCCGGAGTGACGTTCGCAACCCGCGCCAGGCGAAGATGAAAAACAGCGTAGCCACGAGCACCGCGCCTATCAATCCCCATTCTTCTGAGATCACGGCAAAGATGAAATCGGTATGCGGCTCCGGCAGGTAAAAGAGTTTCTGCTTACCTTCCATCAGCCCCAGTCCGGTCATGCCTCCGGTGCCCACGGCGATCAATGACTGATTGATGTGAAACCCAATTCCCTGCGGATCGCGCTCCGGATGAAAGAAAACCACCATGCGCGCCAGTCGCCACGGCACAAAGATCAGCATGTAAGCCAGCACCGGGACAATCGGCACCAGGCCGGCGGCAAAATACCTGAGGCGCATACCGGCCGCATAAAGAATGGCGGCGGTCACACCCAGGCACACCAAGGCTGTACCCAGGTCTGGCTGCTTCATGATGAGCGCGGCAAAAAGAAATGCCGGAATCACGGCCGGCAGCAGCGTGTGCCGCCAGTCGTCCATGGACTTGGTGCGCGCTTCCACAAAGAACGCCAGAAAAAGGATGAGCGCTGGCTTGGCCAATTCCGACGGCTGGAATGACATGAAGCCGCCCAGCTTGATCCAGCGATGCGTGTTGTGCGAGCGATCAAGAAAGAAAACCGCCACCAGCAACACCGCCGTGACGCCCAGCAGGGAAAATACGATTGCCGGCTTTTTCCATCGACGATAATCCACCGTCATGGCCACAGACATGGCTGCCAGGCCGGCCAGCGCCCAGCCCAGTTGCCTGAATAAGAAATGGTAAGGAGAGCCAAACTTCTCACCGGCCATTACCGCCGACGCGCTGAAAACCATCAGCACGCCCAGCACAACCAGCAACAGCGTCGAGCCGAACATCCATTTGTCAACGCCAACGCGTTTGGCCACTAGGACCTGTCTCCTGTCGGGACGGGAGTGAGTGACTGGACAAGTTCTTTGAACATACGTCCGCGGTGTTCGTAATTTTCAAACTGGTCAAAGCTGGCGCATGCCGGCGCCAGCAACACCACGTCACCGGGCTTGGCTGAGTCGAAGGCCTGATGTACCGCGCGCTCCAGCGTGCCGGAGCGCACTATGGCGGTCGAGTTCTGCAGGTGAGAAGCAATCTTGTCTGACGCAGCGCCAATCAGGTACGCGCGTTTTACCCGCTCGCGCAACAGCGGATTCAGGACCGTGTAATCACTACCCTTGTCCTTGCCGCCTAGAATAATGTGAATGTTCGCGGGAAAAGATTCCAGCGCTTTCACCGTGGCGTCAACGTTCGTGGCTTTGGAATCGTTATAGAAAGTAACGCCGTTAATCGTCGCGACCAGTTCCAGCCGGTGCTCCACCGCGCGAAACTCTTTTACGGCCTGCCGCACCTGCTGCGGGGTGCAGCCCGCAACCATGCTCATGGCGACTGCGGCCAGCACGTTCTCCAGATTGTGTTCGCCCTTCAACTCAATATCAGAGCGGCTGAGAACTGGCTGCTCCTGCCCATTCTGCCGGAATATGATTTGGTCGCCCTGGACGAAGGCGCCATGTTCCACAGGTTGCTTGCGGCTGAACCACAGCAGCGTGCCTTTCACTTTGTCCTTCAGCGCAACGCAGGTCGGATCGTCGGCATTGAGCACCGCAAAATCAGAAGAACTCTGATTTTCAAAAATCCTGGCTTTGGCAGCCACATACGCCTCAAACGTATGATGGCGGTCGAGATGGTCCGGCGTGATGTTCAGGATCGCTGCAATCCATGGGCAGAACTGCTCAATGCTTTCCAGCTGAAAGCTCGAAACTTCCAGCACCACCATCGTGTCAGACGTTGACTGGCCGGCAAGAGAAATCACCGGAGTGCCAATGTTTCCGCCAACCAGCGTCTTCTTTCCGCTCTTGGCCAGAATCTCCCCAACAAGCGTTGTCGTCGTGGTCTTACCGTTCGATCCGGTAATCGCCAGCACTTTACCCTTCAAAAATCGAAACGCCAGCTCAACTTCGCCAATCACCGGAATTCCCAGCGACCGCGCGTGCTGCAACTGCGGCTGGTCGGAAGGGACGCCTGGGCTCACGACGATCAGGTCCTGATCGCGAAAGGTGCGCTCACCGTGGCTGCCGGTCTCGATCGATATGCCACGATCCAGCAGCGCGGGCACTTCTTTCTGCAACTGCGCTTCAGCTTTGGAGTCGGAAACGATCACCTTGGCGCCATGTTCCTGCAAAAAAATGGCCGACGACACGCCGGAGCGTCCCAGCCCCACCACCAGAACTCTTTTGTTCTTCAACTCCATCTGAAATCCCATTGTGCCATGAATTTTGCTTTGCGCAAGCGATAGAGTTTTAGATGTGCGCGTTAACGCAACTTCAAGGTGGTAAGCGCAAAGAGCGCAAAGATGAGCGCCAGAATCCAGAACCGGATAATGATCTTGGATTCCGACCATCCGGCCAGTTCAAAATGATGATGCAGTGGCGCCATTTTGAACACGCGTTTTTTTCGCGTTTTGTATGAAGCTACCTGGATAATGACCGAAAGCGCTTCCAGCACAAAAATCCCGCCAATAAATGGCAGTAGCAGTTCCTGCTTGATGATCACGGCCACGGTGCCGATGGCCCCGCCCAGCGCCAGCGAGCCTACATCACCCATAAAGATTTCCGCCGGATGAGCGTTGTACCACAGGAAGCCGATGCTCGATCCCACCATGGCCCCGCAGAAGACCGTCACTTCCGCCACTTGAGGCATTTTTTGTAGTTCAAGATATTCTGAAAAAACGACGTGTCCGCTGAGGTAAGTAAGGATTGTGAGCGCTCCGGCGGCGATCACAGTGCAGCCGATAGCCAGGCCGTCGAGCCCGTCTGTGAGGTTCACGGCATTGCTGGATCCCACGAGAACAAGCATCACAAACAACACAAACGGAATAAACGCCAGCCACCACACGTGCGGATAATGACGGAAAGTTTCAATCACCAGGTCAGGCCGGAACTGCTTGAAGAACGGCACCATCAGGTGCGTGGAATACTGGCGCGTGGCGGTCAAAGTGACCAGGGCCACGGCTACAAATCCGGCGGCCAGGAACTGCAGCACCAGCTTGGTGCGTCCGGTCAGGCCCAGGTTGCGCTTGCGCACTACCTTTATATAGTCATCGGCAAAGCCAATGGCACCAAACGCGATGGTGGAAAAGATGGCCAACCATATATATGTATTGGAAAGATCCGCCCAGAGCAGCGTGGGAACAATGATGGCAATGGTGATCAGCACGCCGCCCATGGTGGGCGTACCGGCTTTTTTCTGGTGACCCTTGGGACCCTCTTCGCGAATGTACTGGCCAATCTGGAAATCGCGCAGCTGCCGGATGATCGCAGGGCCAATAATCATTCCCATAAAGAGCGCTGTAAGGCTGGCGAACGCGGTCCGGAAGGTGACGTAACGAAAAATACGGAAAGGAGGAAAGTGCGCGAATAGTCGTTGATAAAGAAGCCAGTAAAGCAACGGTCCTCCGGACAGTATTTAGTACTTGGTATCTAGAATTTAGCATGCTGGACTGGCTGCGTCGTGCCCCACGATCGTGACATCGTCATTCCGTGTGTATTCAATAGGTTCCTGTAGTCTCTCACGATCTTCCGGCCGCTCTGGACTGTGTTTCAATTTGCTCTTCAACACTTTGCAAGAATGATGTAAGCATTTTGCGCACCTCCGTCAGCTTGGCCGTGCTGCTGGTGAAATCATCGCTGCTCATAAATCCAATATCCCGAGAAAGCAGGAGATGATAATCAAGCTCGCTGGCCGAACCCAGTGCGATTCTCACAAACCTCGCCAACTCGGTGCTGGTGCGCCGCCCGCAGCCTTCCGCTAGATTGGCCCCAATCGAGACCGCAGCGCGCCGCAACTGGCCCGTAATTCCGTAAACTTCTTCGCGCGGGAAGCATC
>DASXJO010000378.1:0-7877 GCA_036497385.1 Candidatus Angelobacter sp.
CTGAAGGTGCCAACAGTGACTTTGACCTTTGGGAAGGCTAATACATTACCGGGATCGGGGACGGGGACTCAAACGCCGTCCCCTTCCCCGAACCCCAACCCCCTGCTGGCAGACAACGAGGGTGCACTATGACTCTCTTGACTGTCTCAAATCAGGGGTTCACCGTTCACAATCACATGTGTGGGATAAACTTTCTGTCTCACCTCAGGGGTGCACCTCAGACCCTACGCCAATCTGGGATGAGCTGGGATGCGGTGGGAGACCCAGGGAGGGGGGAGCGGGATCGCCGTCATCGCCGACATCGCGCGTGATCGGAAAACCAGAGCCGCGCCATTGATGAACACGGGTGACACGATCAGGAATCGGATGATCGGCTAATAGCTCCCGAGGGAGCACGGCATAGCTGCCGGAAAGATCTTTGACAATTATGATTGGCAACGCGGCCAAGAATAAAGGAGACGCTGAATCGCCGTCATCGCCGCAATCGCCGAGATGGAATGACCGGACGACCGCTGGAGCTCTGTCCTCAGTGTCCGTTCTTAACGTACTGCGACCGTACCTCGAAGAGTTTTTCCAGTTCGCGGCCGCCAAGCGAGCGGGCGGTGCCGAGTTGGCGCGTGGTCATAACGATCTTGGCGTAGTGCTCCACGGCTTCCATTCTCATGTAAGCGCGGCAGAGATCTTCACCATAGGTAACAACGCCATGGTTCGCCATAAGGATGGCGTCATGAAATGGAATGAAAGGCCGCAGTGAGTCGCTCAGCTCCATGGTGCCCGTGGTGGCGTAAGGCGCAAGCGGAACGGCGCCGAGCGTGATCACAATTTCCGAGCAGAGCGGTTCGTCCAGCGCAATGCCGGCTGAAGCAAAACCCGTGGCGGTGCAAGGATGAGCATGGACCACTGCTCCCACGTCGGGGCGCATCCGGTAAATCGTAAGGTGCATTACGATTTCGCTCGATGGATTGTAGGTGCCGCTTAGCTTCTTGCCATGGAGATCAACGACGACCATATCTTCCGGCCGCATCATCCCTTTGCTGAAGCAGGTGGGCGTAACCAGCACGCGGTCCTGGTCCAGCCGGACAGAAAGGTTTCCGTCCGTGGCGGCCACAAAACCCATGCTGTGGAGCATCTTGCCGAAGCGGGCAAGCTCCCGGCGCAGGTCACGTTCCCTGCGGGATGCTTTACCGGCAAATCCAAGAGCTGCGGTTGATTTCATCAATTCCCCAAGATAACTCATGACTACACCTTTCAAATCGGTACGTGCGAAAATTTGTTCCTTGCGGTGCGTGCTTCTTCGCGGCAAAGCCCTCGCCATAGACTTTGAAGCCAAGCAATGTCGTCATATGCGGCCATCCGGAGCAACGCAACATACACTCCCGCGTTATTTCAATCGGGAGTGACGGACGTCTGCCGCTCAGAACGTTCTTGCAAGCCTGAATGACTTCGCTTGTCTTCGTCGATCCTCTTATTTATGTGTGGCCAGCGATCAATTGAGATCCGCACCAGTCAGGCTCAATGCCTGAAAAATTCGGAAGGTTTCATAAAGGTGCGAAGGACCGTTGTACCAGTCAATAAAAGAGGATTAGCAAAGTCTTACGCAGAGCATTTTAAGAACATCACCGTGCGCGGTGGCATTCCAGTCTATCGGCCGGAAGCGCATCAACAACGTAAGAAAATACAACCCCAATAAAGCCTGCGTTACAAGGATGAAGTTAGTGACAGCGGATTTTCCTGAGAAAGCGGCGTCCATTTCCGGCAGAGGAGAGATCAGCACATAGAGTATGCCGAACACAACAGCCAGAGTAATTGCGCACTTGAGGGAGGTGGACACGCCAGCCCATATTATCCGATTTTCAACTCAGGTAAAAGGAATTTGCTCAAACAATTCAAGGTTCACTGCGGGGAGCCGGTGGTCCAGGAGACACTCCAAAAGCGTATCTGCAAAACCAAAGCCGCTGCTGTTCCTTTTCGGGACGCAGAACGGGCCGCAACGTTCGCGATGATCAGAGCCTCGCTGGCAAATCGCTGCTCGAAACCCGCAGAGCTGCACCGATCTGTCTCTATCAGTCAGGTCATACCAACTTGGCAGAGAGGAATTGCATCGATAAGCAGTAAGTTGCCATACCCGGACAGCTCTCTGTTCAAAAGTGCACACGTTTATGACTGAACTTTTTAAAAGCTCAACCATCATCCCTGAAAGCGGAATTTATCGCGTGATCCACTCGCAACATCGCCTGCCCCATGAAGTGACGCTGATTGGGGGACAAACCTTCCCGCCTTGCGGCAAGTGCCATGAAGAGGTCCGGTTTGAACTTGTTCGTGAACTTCCGGAGCTGGAGCGAGAACGGCGTGGCCATGTTTCGCTTTATAGCCTGCCGGCGCTGGATGATGAAGACGACTCTTCTGATTGAGCAGCATAAATCGTGTTGATACCTTTCTTCTGCTAACAGGCTCTCAGCCGGATGAAGGCGGGAGCTTGCTTATGTTCTGGTATCGAACAAACTCCAAAAAAGAGAGATGCCGCTTTCACGGCATCTCACTTGAGTATCGTGCAGCTTGAAACTAAAGCTCTGGTGGATTGTTATTAGCCGGCGGACTGGATACCGGCGGTTGCGATGACCCGTTCGCTGGGGTGGTTTGCGTTCCCGATGTCCCTGCCGGACTTCCAATGCTGCCCGGAGCAGACGTGGATGGCTGCGTAGAACTGGGGCTGCTCTGCGTCGTTCCAGAGACGCCGCCGCTAGAACCGGAAGCACCTGGAGCTGTACCAACTGCCGCGCCCTGTGCACCGGTGCTGCTGCCAATAGCATTGCCGCTTACAACTAGTTCAACCCTGCGGTTCTGCTGGCGTCCTGCGGCTGTTGCATTGCTGGCGACGGGATTGGATTCTCCGAATCCCTTGGTCGTCACTGCGTCAGTCCCGACCCCCTGGGCAACCAGGAAATCACGCACCGCCGTGGCCCGCTTGTCGGACAAGGTCATGTTGTATTCTGGCGTGCCTTTGTTGTCAGTAAAGCCGTCGATTTCCAGCTTGAGGTCAGGATACGCAAGAATAATGCCCGAGACTTTTGCCAGACGCAGTTTTGCGTCCGGCTTCAGCGTGGCCTTATTAAAGTCGAAAAGCACGTCCGACATGCTCACAATTAGTCCGCGGGCGCTGTCACGCGTCTGCAGCACCTGGTTCAACTGTTTAAGCAAACGCTGGCGTTGCTCTTCTGCCTGCTGTACGGCCTGTGCTCGAGCCTGGTCAGACTGCTGCGCCTGCAAGCGTGCTTGCTCCGCCTGTTGCGTCAGGGTCTGCTGCTGCGCCAAGGCAGCTTGGCGAGCTTGTTCAGACTGCTGTAATTGCTGCTGGGCCGCGGCGCGATCCTGCGCTGCCTGTTGTGCTGCCTGCTCCGCTTCTAACCGTGCCTGCTCCGCTGCTTGGCGCTCTTGCTCGGCCAGTTCGCGTTGCTCTTTCTGGTGTTGTGCGTCCAGGCGAGCTGCATCGGCACGCGCGGACTCAGATTCCGCCTGTGACTGCGCCTGCTGTATGCGGTCCTGCGCACGCTGCCGTTCCGCTGCTGTCTGTTCTTCCTGCTTTTTCTGGAGAGTCAACAGACGCGCATCTTCCGCTGCCTGTGTTGCCGCGCGCGCTACCGCCCCGATCGGCGTAATGTTCTGCTTTTGCTTGAGATAATTCTGGCCCTGCAGCAGGTAGGCTTTGGCTTTTCCCAGCGTGTCTGCCGCGTATTGATCGGCCCCGGCGGCTTGCGCAATGGCGATGGCATTTTGTGCTTCCAGCAGCTCCAGCGGAGTCTTCTTGTCCGCTGTGGTCGCGGGAAGCTGATCTGGCGGAATGTTAACCGTGTATTGCCCTCTTTGCAGCAGATCGAACTTGGCGGAAATAGGATGAATTCCGCCCGCTGTATCCTGCCGCACAATGTTTTCCGCCACCACAAGATTGCTCGGACGGGTCACCGCAAAGTACGGCTCTGCCGTCACAATCATTCCGAACTCCTGCAATCCGCTGGTGACTTGCAGACGCGAATTCCCGTCGTCATTGGGCCTGATTTCTCCCAGGTTCATGGGGCGGCCTTCCGGAGTGATGGCCCAAAGAACATACGTCAGATATTCCGGACCAAAACCGCGTGGCGGCGCCAGGTGATGCAGGTTGGCGTCAATCGCCAGACGGCCAGTATGCCCGGTAACCCTGGCGTTTCCATCGACAGCAGGCATCAGCGAGGTCCCTTTGAAATCGACCTGGGTTGTGCCTCCACGGTCACGATAGTCCACCGCCTGCGTAGTACGCTCGACGACGGTTACGCGGTAAACAGGGACCTTTGCGTTCTGCTGATCGTCATCATTGGACTGAGCATCTGGTTTTTGGGTGTTCTGAGGCGAATTGTTGTCTGAGGAACTCTGGCTTGCCTGAGGTGGATTTTGATTATCCGGCGTGGACGGCGCGGCGCCCTGCTGGGCGGTAAGCGGCAGAAATGTAAAAGCAGAGAGAGTCAATGAAAGCAACAGATTAGTTTTCATGCGCAAGTTCCCCCTCGGAACAAATTCATGTGCGTATATAGATGAGGCAGTACGTCTGAGCGTTTTCCATTCTAAGCTTTTAAGCCAAGGCTGATAAATGCCGCTACCAGCTTTGCCGAATCAGCGCACCTGAAAGCTGATATCCGCATAAAATCGGTCGGGTTTGCCGTTGTTCATATAAGGACGGAAACGCCATTGCTTCAGCGCGGCAGTTCCGGCAGTATAAAGCGCAGGTGCAACTTTGTTCTGGTTCAGGACTGCCTGGATCCTGCCGGCTTCGTCCACGGAAATCCGCAGGACAAATTTAGTTCCCTTGCGCGCTTTTCCTGGCGGGACCACCGCTTCCACTACGCGCGTAGCCAGCTTGCGGGCTTCCGCATCACTCAGCACTGGTATGGGATTTTCAATGCGGGTGGCAAATGCGAATGTCAGCACTGCTTCCATCTGTGATGGGCCGCCACTATTGTATGGCTTGTATTGCCAGTGCAGCAGTTGCCCGCGGATCGCTTCGTTTAGCTCCGGGTTATTCGAGGCTAGAGGCCACACTTCGCGCACCTGCCCGGTCCGGTCAACAGAGATATAGACGCTGATCACACCTTCAGTCTTTCCTTCGCGCACTGGTGGCCATACGATGGGCGGAGTATTCAAAGCCAATGCGCGTGCAGAAGCCTCTGCCACTTGGCTGGTCTTCATCTGGTCCGTGGGAGGGGTGGCGGCATCAATAGCAAATAACTTTTCGTCGGGGGCGGCGAGTTCTGCAAGTTCGGTAACCTTGGCCGTTAAAACCAGGCCGGGTGCAAATTCGGCTTTAATGGTTCGCGCAACCATCTTCTTTTTGAAAGGCAGATAGTTGTCAAACTGCGCTTTGTAACCGGGAGTGACCGCCGCCTGAAGCAGTCCGCCCCTGCCGCCAAAACAAAAACCCATGCCCAGGGTGTTTTGCGCCGGGGCGATTCCCACTTTAGCTTGTATGTTCACACAGGAATTTGATTGAGCTGAATCTTCCGGGATTTCCAGTTGTCCCCGCATAGCTTTGAGCTGGTCCGCCATGGGCAGGGAATCAAACAGCGCAGTCACCATGTCATGCAGCCAGAAAGGGTAATAGTCGCCGGTAAGTTTTTCAGAGGCCTTGTCGCCATTGACGATCAATGTCTGGGAAAAGCCTGCAGCCTGCACCGTGCGCCGCCATTTTTCCGGCGCGACCCAATACTCTTCCACGTCAGCCGCGTACTCCGGTTTGGGTGCGCCTGCATTTGTGATGTGCGCCTTCAGATGAAACGGAGTGCCGCCGGCCAGCGTGAGCTTGCTCTGCTGCACCGCGTTCTCCGCAGCCTGACCGATGGAAAGAATTTTGTCTCCAGCCTCCTGCCCCGCTGCATTCACAGCCAGCAAAGAGACCAGCACCAGACAGAAAAGCCGCCCGACCCTCATGCTTTTTTTTCTTCGAGCGTGGAAAGAAACTGCCGTGCTTCGCGGGCGTTGTACGTCTTGTTATAGATGGGCGAGTCTGGTTCTTGTAGCCGGCCGCCTTCACGTAGTGATCCGGTATCGAGAGGGGCAAACCCAATCTCTTCAATCAGCCGCGCAACAATCTTTTTGGCGTCCAGATCATCGCCAGCCAGATAAATCGTATGCCGCGCGTCGCTGGGCAAATCTTTGCGGCCACGCTCCGCCAAATGGACGTAGTAGATAGTATTGAAGGCCTTTACCAGCCGCGAACCGGGTAGGCGCTTCAACACTTCTTCAGAAGAAGTGGACCCGTCGAGATCGTAAAAACCGCCGTCTGGCCTATAAGGGTTCATCGCGTCAATTACGATCTTGTTGCGCAACAGCTCCGGTTCTGGGAGCGCCTCTGGGGAGCGCCAGGGTACCGCGAGTAGTATTACGTCGCCAAAGCGCGCTGCGTCGCGGATGCTCATGGCGTTTGCCTGCGGCCCAAGCTCGATGATGAGCTCGCGCAGTGAATCCGGTCCACGCGAGTTGCTGACAGCCACGTCATGTCCGGCGGCCACAAAAAGCCGCGCTGCAGTGGCGCCAATGTTACCTGCTCCCAGGATTCCGATCTTCATGCCATGCTCCAATGGAAATATTCATTGCATTTTCTAATCCAGCAACCATTTAAGCAGAAATTATATATGTTCAAAACTGAACAAGCTGCAACTTTGGATGTTCGTAAATCGCTCAAAACATGATTGTTGCCTCCTGCTCTTCAGTCCGCTAGAAAACGTCTTTACATTTCTTTATTTTTTTCTTGGCAATGTTTATCGGATGCGTATAATCGCCCCAACCTAGTTCTAACCATGTGGGGAAAAAACTGCGTGAGTGTGGTTTGAAATGATCGGAACGCCAGGGGCGGTTCCGGAACAATCAAACAGATCACAGAAGTGCGTCCGTCGGAGCGGCTAGATTCTCACCTTCTTCTGCCCGAAGAAAGCAACACTTTTTATGTGTGGCATCCTCGGGTATACGCACATCCATAAACGCCTGCCGCGCGGCGTGATGGACGCGGCGCTTGCGTCTCTCACGCATCGTGGGCCGGACCATCAGGGCCGATTTGAGTCAGAACTCATCTCGCTGGGCGCAACGCGCTTGCGCATTGTTGACTTGGAAAGCGGCGACCAGCCGCTGATCAGCCCTGACGGCGATGTTATCGTCGTATTTAACGGTGAGATATTTAATCATCATGAACTGCGGCTGGAGTTGGAAGATTCCGGCGCGATCTTTGAAACGCGTTGCGATACTGAAGTGGTCCTCCATGCATTCTTGAAATGGGGCAGTGATTGCTTTGCCCATTTCCGCGGCATGTTCGGCATCGCTATCTGGGTACAGTCAGACCGGCGGCTGATTCTTGCACGCGACCGCATGGGCATTAAGCCGCTGTATTACGCCGAGCATAGTGGCGAGCTTCTTTTTGGTTCAGAGCTGAAGTGTATCTTTGCTCACCCTGAAGTTCCCCGCAACCTCTGCATGGCCGGACTGAACTGCTATCTCAGCCTCAACTATGTGCCTGCGCCGTACACGCTGGTGGAAGGCATCCGCAAACTTCTGCCGGGACATGTAATGCAGTGGCGCAATGGCAAGGCGAGCGTGCACTCCTATGTGCGGAAAGAATCCTCCACCGCGGCACCGTACTCGATTTCTGAAGCTACGGAAGAGCTGGATGATCTGTTGCAAAAGTCGGTGCGCGAGCAGCTAATCTCAGACGTTCCTGTTGGAATATGGCTGAGCGGCGGACTCGACTCTTCTACCATCCTGCGTTACGCGGCGGAAGCAGGCACCGCAGAGCTTCGCACTTTCTCGATAACTTTTAAGGGGCGCTCGTTTGACGAGAGCGCTTCCATCGCGGAAACTTCCCG
>DASXJO010000379.1:0-3772 GCA_036497385.1 Candidatus Angelobacter sp.
ACAAATTAAGGAAAAATTCGAAACTCGCAAGCTCCCGATGATGCCCATACGCGATGTGGTCATCTTCCCGTTCATGATGACCCCGTTTATCGTGGGCCGCGAGTCCAGCGTGCGTGCCCTGGAAGAAGCTCTTGCCTCTGATCGCAAGATCTTTCTGGCCACCCAGCATGACGCCAGCATTGACGAGCCCAAGCCCAATGAGATTTACCAGGTGGGAACGATTGCCAATATTGTGCAGAACCTGAAGCTGCCGGACGGCAACATCAAGGTGCTGGTGGAGGGCGTGGAGCGCGGCAGAATTCTGAAGCTCACCAATGTGGAAGGCTATTTTGAAGCCGAAGTTCGCACCGTGAAGTATCCGCCGGATCCCACCAAGGGCCTGGAAGCCGCCATGCAGCGGGTGCACAATTTGTTCGACCAGTACGTAAAGCTCTGCCAGTCATTGAATCTTGAGCCCGTGATCATTACCGGCATGAGCGATCCGGCCAAGCTGAGCGATACCATTGCCCAGAACCTGCAACTTTCCATTGAAGAAAAGCAGGAGCTGCTGGATATTTTTGATCCGGCGGAGCGGCTCAACCGCATTGCCGACGTGCTGGACATTGAGATTGAAAAGCTGAACATGGACCGCACCATCCAGACGCGGGTAAAGCGCCAGATGGAACGCGCGCAAAAAGAGTATTACCTGAATGAGAAGATCAAAGCGATACAGAAAGAGCTGGGACGCGGCGAAAAGAGCGAATTTGACGAGCTGAAAAAGAAGATTGACACCGCCGGCATGCCCAAGGAAGTGCATGAGAAGGCAATCCAGGAATTGAAGAAGCTGGAAGCCATGCCGCCGATGTCCGCTGAGTCAACCGTTTCCCGCAACTACCTTGACTGGTTGCTGGCCGTGCCGTGGAAGAAGAAATCGAAAGAGATCCGCAACATTGAGCATGCGGAAAAAATCCTGAACCAGGACCACTACGGTCTGGAGAAAATTAAAGACCGTATTCTTGAGTTTTTGGCTGTCCGCCAGTTGGTGAAGAATCCCAAGGGCTCCATTCTCTGCTTTGTTGGCCCTCCGGGCGTGGGTAAAACGTCGCTCGGCATGTCGATAGCGAAAGCCACGGGCCGGAAATTTGTCCGCATGTCACTGGGTGGCGTGCGCGATGAAGCTGAAATTCGTGGCCATCGCCGGACATATATCGGCGCGCTGCCGGGGCAGATTATCCAGATGATGAAAAAGGCCGGCACCAAGAATCCGGTCTTTATGCTGGACGAAGTGGACAAGATGGCTTCTGACTTCCGCGGCGATCCGTCATCTGCGTTGCTGGAAGTGCTTGACCCTGAGCAGAACTGGATGTTCCAGGACCATTATCTTGACGTGGAATACGATCTGTCGCAGGTGTTTTTTGTCGCCACTGCTAACGTGCTGCATACCATTCCAGCCGCGTTGCAAGACCGCATGGAAGTTCTGCGGCTGCATGGCTATACCGAACTGGAAAAAGTTGAGATCGCCAAGCAGTTCCTGGTCCGCAAGCAGCGTGAAGCCACCGGACTCACGGAAACGCAGCTTACATTTGGCGACGACGCTCTGCGTGAGATTATCCGCTCCTACACGCGTGAAGCTGGTGTGCGAAACCTTGAGCGCGAGATTGGAAACATCTCCCGCAAGGTGGCGCGCAAAGTGGTGAAAGACGCAACATATACCGCCGCCTTGACGGCTGAAAAGGTCAATGAGTTCCTGGGCGTTACCAAATTCCGTGACACGCTGGCCAGTGAAAAGAGCGAGATTGGTCTGGTCACCGGACTGGCATGGACAGAAGTCGGCGGCTCGATTCTGAGCATTGAAGTCGCAATAGTAGACGGCAAAGGCAAGCTCACCATCACCGGCCAGTTGGGCGACGTGATGCAGGAGTCGGCGCATGCAGCGATGTCTTACGTGCGCTCACGCGCCCTGCGGCTCGGTATTCCCAAGGACTTTTACCGCAACTTCGATATTCACATTCACGTGCCGGAAGGCGCTATTCCTAAAGATGGCCCGTCTGCCGGCATCACCATGGCCACGGCGATTTCAAGCGCGCTGAGCAAAATTCCTGTGCGTCGCGATATTGCGATGACCGGCGAAATCACCCTGCGCGGCAAGGTGCTGCCCATCGGCGGATTGAAAGAAAAGCTGCTGGCCGCCCTGCGCGCCGGAATCAATGAAGCGATTATCCCCAAGGAAAACGAAAAAGACCTTGCTGACGTCCCGGAAAATATCCGCGGGCAGATGAAAGTCCACTTCGTAGAGAACATGGACCAGGTATTGAAGATCGCGCTGGAAACGCCGCTGCCGGACTTCCCGGAAGAAGGCGCACAGACGATCCCAGCGCCTGCGGTGCAGCCGGAAATTTCACGCGAGAGATATCTGTAATATTTTAGAAAACTGAGCCCGCTCGACAAAGAGCCGGCTCAGTATTTTCCACCATTTGCAACCTACGGGTTCGTTGAGCGCCGCCGCCAAATCCACCCTTCCCGTGGTGAACGTCTTATTAATCAATCAATAATTATTTACTTATTAATCAATCAGTAATTATTTACTTAGTAACTTAGCAGCGGCATCTCTCTCCAGAGCTGCTGCATCTTTCCAAACAACAGCGCTTCTGAAAGTCTCCCCCTGGAGTGAGCGCCATACGAAGCGAAGGATTCGCCCGTTCCCCACGGACCGTCGTTTGCTGAGGAAGCCATTTCAATGAAATTGCCCGTTGCTGCCACTCTTCGATCCACTTTCCGATTTATCTCCACCGCGTTGCTTCATCGCCGAAGTGCTGCGATCACCATTGCCGCAGCAGCGGCCGTGCTTGCCCTCGCTGGTTGCGGAGGCGTGAATGCCAATGCGCCTGGCCAATCGCCATCACCAACACCCACTCCAAACACTCCTTCGTCTGGACCAACGCCGACTCCTGTCGCACCCAGCTCCGTCAACATCCCCACCTGGCACATGGACAATGGCCGGTCTGGGCTGAATAGCAATGAAACGCAGCTCACGCCCGCCAACGTGAGCGCATCCAGTTTCGGCAAGCTTTTCTCTTACCAAGTGGATGGATACGCCTACGCGCAGCCGCTGTATATCTCAAACTTGCGCATCAATGGCTCTAGCCATAATGTTGTCTTTGTAGCGACGGAAATGGCCAGCGTGTACGCTTTTGACGCCGACAACTTTGGCGACGGCAGTCCGCTGTGGAAGACTTCACTGTTGCAGCCTGGCGATGTCCCGCAGCCGGGCGGAAATCCTCAGCCCGCACAGGGCCTCACTTCAACTCCTGTGATCGATGCCGCCTCCAATGTCATGTATCTGGTGTCGGCACAAAAGTCTTCAAGCGGCGCTTTCTCTTTTCGCCTGCACGCCCTCGACATCACCACAGGGCTGGAGCGCGCAGGCAGTCCGGTTATAATTCACGCTTCCGTTCCCGGCACAAATTCAGAGTCCGTGAACGGGGCCATTACGCTGAATAACAGTTGTCTTCAGCGGGCAGCGCTGTTGCTCTCACACGGCACGCTTTATATCGGCTTCTCCGCGTGTCCCACGGGCTGGCTGCTTTCCTATGACGCTGCATCGCTCAATCAGATCGCGGTCCTCAACATGAGCCCCAATGTTGATGGCTACGGGAAATTTGGCGGCGCTGGCGGCGTGTGGATGGGCGGCGGCGGTCCTGCGGCCGACGATCAGGGCAACGTTTATGTTTCCACCGGAAATGGCTTCTATGATGCTGGCCCTGAGTGGGGCGATTCAATCCTGAAACTTGAC
>DASXJO010000380.1:0-1866 GCA_036497385.1 Candidatus Angelobacter sp.
CCACAAAGCGGTCGCGATCACCATAAATTGTCTGGAACATTCCCGGCCAGGGATTCCGAATACAAATGTTCCCTGCTTTGCCCGAACCGCCTTTTACTTCTTTACCCTCTTCATCAAAGATCACCGGATAAATTCCCGGCAGAGCCGGTCCGGCGCTTCCCGGCTTCATAGGATCAATGGCCGGCTTGGTGCTGCATAGGAAGCCGCCGGTCTCCGTCTGCCACCAAGTGTCAACGATCACCGCCTCGCGCTTGCCAACAACCTCGTGATACCACTTCCAAACCTCAGGCTCGATGGGCTCGCCCACAGTCGTCATGTGCTTGAAGTGGTAGTCGTATTTTGCAGGTTCGTCAGGGCCGGCTTTGCGCAGCATGCGGATCGCCGTCGGCGATGTATGGAAAATATTTACGTCTAAGCGTTTGGCTACGCGCCATGGCCGCCCAGCGTCAGGATAGTTCGGTACGCCTTCATACAGAACAGAGGTTGCCGCCAATGCCAGCGGCCCATAAACGATGTAAGAGTGCCCTGTAATCCAACCAATATCAGCCATGCACCAGTAAACATCTGTGGGGTGGAGATCCTGAATGAATTTGGTGGTGCCGGCTACGTAGGAAAGATATCCGCCGGTTCCATGCTGACAGCCCTTGGGGCGGCCCGTGGTGCCGCTGGTATACATCAGGAAAAGCGGAGCTTCAGATGGCATGGGCACCGGCTCAACAACTTTTCCTGCGTACTTCTTCAGTACGTCTTCAACAAAGAAATCACGCCCTTCGACCATCGGCGTCTTAGAAGCGTATTTGCCCGCTTCGCGGTGCCAGACGAGCACTTTTTCAATGGTATGCTTTTCATCTTTGGCCGTTTTTACGGCGATATCGGCTTTTTCTTTGTGGTCGGTCATCGAGCCGCTGCGATAGTAGCCGTCAATCGTAACCAGGACTTTGCTGCCCGAATCCGCGGCGCGCATGCCGCACGCTTCTCCGCTGAATCCGCCAAACACCACAGAATGAATTACACCCAGCCGCGCGCAAGCCAACATGGTGATCGGCAACTCAGGAACCACGGGCATGTGGATGGTGACGCGATCTCCCGCCTTTAATCCCCCAAAATCGCGCAGAAGCGCCGCCATTTCATTCACGCGATAATAAAGTTCCTGGTAGGTGATGGAAACCGGCGGGACATCTTCCGGCTCGCCTACAAAGATGAATGCCGCTTTGTTGCGGTATTGCTCCAGATGGCGGTCGATACAGTTATAGGACGCGTTGAGCTTGCCTCCGGCATACCACTTCCAGAAAGGGGCATCGCTGGTATCGAGCGTGGTGTGCCAATACTGGTCCCAGCTCAAAAGATCTGCATATTCGCGGAAACATTCGGGGAAATTTTTTTCGCTAAAGCGCTGATCGACGGCAGGATCGGTCAGATAAGCCTGTCCAACAAATTTCGCGCTGGGGTAAAAGTATTGCTCTTCTTTCCAATGGACGGCGATCTGCGCCTCATTGACCTCTGTCTCTTGCTCTTTTTCCTTCATTACGCGAGCGTCAGCCATGGCATGGACCTCTTGGATTTCTCAATCGAATCGCTCAAAGTCGCACAGCCCGTGGGTTGGGCTGAAACGAACCAGACGGGTGGCAACGGCTGCCACCCGCCAGTCCGAAACAGATTATCCTACACCCGCACAGCGGTCCCTGCGCAAGCGGCAGGGTTTGGTTTACTTGCGGACTGTGCCCACGGTGGGCGCAGCAACCTCCTGCCAGATATGGACGTTGCGGGTTTCGCGGAGCATGATACTGCCGACAATGAAGGTCAGCGCCGCGATGGTGATTGGGTAATAGAGGCCGTCGAACGGATTGCCGGTGATTGCCGGAATCC
>DASXJO010000381.1:0-16142 GCA_036497385.1 Candidatus Angelobacter sp.
CAGAGTGCCATCCGCCAAGGCTTTGTATTTCCTGTGGATCTCTTTATTCTCCGGGCGAGGAACCGGATAATACGGATCGCCTTCATCCATTGGAAACTCATAGACAATGCTGGTTTTAGGGTGTTCCTGCCCAGTCAAATATTTAAATTCTGTCACACGGGTGTAAGGATGTTCATTGGGATAGTTCACCACCGGCGCAGGTTGATAAGTCTCGCGATTGTGCGTCTCATGCTTGAACCGAAGTGAGCGATAAGGCAGCTTGCCATAGCGATAGTCGAAGAACTCGTCCACTGGTCCGGTATAAACGATTTCTTTTGCCAGCAACTCTCCCCCAAGCTCGAGGTAGTCTGTGTTCAACATGATTTTTATGTTCGCATGATCAAGCATGTTTTCGAACATACGCGTGTAGCCGTGAAGCGGCATGGCTTGGTAGGTATCGCTGAAGTAGCGGTCGTCGCGATTGGTCCGGACGGGAACACGCGAGGTCACGCTGGCATCAAGCTCAGAGGGATCAAGTCCCCACTGTTTCCGGGTGTAGTTCCGAAAAAATTTCTGGTACAGTTCGCGGCCTACCCGGCTGACCACTACATCTTCTGAAGTCCGAACCTGCCCTATGGGCTCTGCCACTGACTGAAAAAAACTCTCCACCTGCTGCGAATTCAGGTTCAGCCCGTATAGACGATTGATGGTATCCAGGTTGATGGGAATGGGAACAAGCTGGCCATCCACGCTGGCCACCACGCGGTGCTCATATTGGCGCCACTCGGTAAACTGGGAAAGGTATTCAAATACCGGGCGTGAGTTGGTGTGAAAAATATGAGGGCCGTACTTGTGGACCAGAATCCCGTGGTCGTTGTAGTGGTCATAAGCGTTTCCACCAATGTGCGGACGCTTGTCAACCAAAAGCACGCGGCGATTTAGAACACGGGCCAGTCGCTCCGCCAGAACACACCCTGCGAACCCCGCACCCACTATAAGGTAATCAAACATCTAAGACCCCTGAGCTTCTTCTATGGTTTCTTCTTCCAATTCCTCTTTGTCATCGTCTTGCTCCACTGACTCTGCCTGCGAGACTTGCGTCACCAGTTCCCACATTCGATTCCAAGTGGTGTCCCAGGAATTGCCGGAGAGGAATTGGTCCACTGATTCGATCCAGCCTTCTGGGATGGGTTTTAGCGATTCGCTGCTCGCGGCAATGAATTCTTCAGGAGAGTCGGCGATGCGAACCAGTTCCATCTCTCCGTAAGGGTGCACAATGTCTTTTATAGAGGTTGAGACCACCGGCTTGCCGGCAGCAAGGTATTCCGGAGTTTTTGTGGGACTGATAAACCGCGTTGATTCGTTGCGCGCGAATAAAATCAGTGCAACCTCCCATCCTGCCAAATAGTCGGGGAGCTGGTCGTAAGACTTTGGACCGAGATAATGAATATTGGGCCCCTGCGGCAGCTCGGCCGGATCAATTTTTACTACTGGCCCGATCATTACGAAGTGCCAATCAGGGCGCGCAGCAGCAATCGCGCGCAGCAACTCACGGTCCAACCGTTCATCAAGCACCCCGTAGAAGCCCATTCGTGGCCTGGGAATCGCAGCCTGGTCCTCCGGTTCTGGTACGGAGTTTCGGGCTTTGCCGAAATGTTTTACGTCAATGCTACTGGGGAAAGCATGGACACTGTGATGCTGGGCCCGCTTAGCTTCGTAAAGGGTCTGTCCACCTGTGAACACCAGATCAGCACAGCGGAACAGATTTCCTTCCATGATGCGTAGGAGCGGAGAAGCACCTTGAAAAGCAGAAAGCTCATCCATGCAGTCATAAACGGTCACCCGTGGCCTGAGATGGTCACTAAACTTTAAGGCCATGGGAGTGTAGTACCAGCTAACATGCTGCTGGATGTTCTGCTCAATCATGAGGCAATCCAGCATTTCACGCTGAGCATTGTCCACTTCATCGGGCCTCCACTCGCTTGAAACATGAGGCGTGGCGATGGTGAGATTATTGTCGCGTCTGCTTAATACCAGTTCTTCCTTCCCGGGGGCAACCTGCACCGGCTCCTCCCAGAAGATGACGCGCCGGTCACGCGCACATCGGGCCATCAGGTGCTGAGGACGTTGGTAAACAAAGTCCCAGCGCAAATGGCAAAAGCAGATCAGGTCGAGCGGTTGTGTCTGGTTGAGGGGAAAAAAAGATGTTTTAGTTTCGTTCTTTGGTCTAACTGATGGAATCTGCGGGTTTATGCTTTTCATCTGTGGCTCTGATAATTACACTGCCGAACTCCACTGCGTTTGCAAATGTGTAACTTGCTTTGTGTAACTTGCTTGGTGTAAGTGAGATGTATTACTTAGGCTTGCGGATGTTTAGCAGGGTTCTACTTAGAGAAGCTGGCCGAAGTTGGCATGCATATCGGGCTCAATTGCGCTTGAGAAGCTGAGCATAAGGCGCTCAACCTTCACAGTGGGAGCAGGATTCTCACATCGTCAGCTGAAGGTGAGTTTCTGAATTGCTGCGCGCCGCCCCTGCGACATTATCCTGATGCTTTTTTGCTCAGACGTGTTGCGTCCTTCAAGTGTGCAGCTCAGGAGAACAGCAGCGACGCGCGGAAACGCATCGAACCAAGAGCTGCGTGGCCCAATGATGCGTGAAGACGCGACATTTCAAACAGACGTCCCGAACCGCCTGGACCGGCTGCCCTGGAGCCGTTGGCACTGGCTAATCGTGACCGGCCTGGGGATCACCTGGGTGCTTGATGGGCTTGAAGTTACATTGGCGAGCGCCGTTGGCGGCGTGCTGAAGCAAAGCCTGCACATGAGTGATGCGGAGGTAGGAACCAGCGCAACGTTCTATTTGATTGGTGCGGTTCTGGGAGCGCTCGGGTTTGGTTATGCCACCGATCGGCTTGGCCGCAAAAAGCTATTTACCGTTACCCTGTTGGTCTACCTTATCGCGACTGCCTGTTCAGCCCTGGCGTGGAATTTCTGGAGCTTTGCTTTTTTCCGGTTTGTCACTGGAACCGGTATAGGAGGCGAATACGCTGCCATCAACTCTGCTATCGACGAGCTGATCCCTGCGCGTGTTCGGGGCCATGTTGATCTCATCATCAACGCCACTTACTGGGTGGGAGCGGCGCTTGGAGCCCTGGCGACGATTTTGCTGCTCAACATGCAGGTCCTGCCACCGACGAAGGGGTGGCGCTTTGCATTTCTTCTGGGAGCATGCCTTGGCGTAGTCATCATTTTTATCCGGCATTTTGTTCCGGAGTCGCCCCGGTGGCTGATGACCCATGGTGAGGAAGAAGAGGCAGAGCGCATCGTCGCCGCGGTGGAAGCGGAAGTCACAAGAGAAAACAAACACCGACTGCCGCCAATTCAGGGCAAGCCTTTGAACATCACTGTGCGCCACCGCACACCATGGAAAGAAATCTGGAATGCAATGGTGCATACGCATGGGCAGCGCTCGCTGCTTGGCCTGTCCCTGATGATCGCACAGGCATTCTTCTACAACGCAATCTTCTTCACCTACGCGCTTCTACTGATAAAATTCTATAACGTTCCCGCCCAGCGTGTTGGTTTTTATCTGCTGCCTTTTTCTCTGGGAAATTTCCTGGGGCCACTCTGCATAGGCAAGCTCTTTGACACGATTGGCCGCAAGCCGATGATCGTACTCACGTATGGCCTTTCCGGCATGTTGCTTGCAATCACAGGTTGGATGTTTCAGCACGATCTTCTGACCGGCATCACACAAACGCTCTGCTGGACGGTAGTTTTCTTTATCGCGAGCTGCGCCGCCAGCTCAGCTTATCTAACTGTAAGCGAGATCTTTCCGCTGGAAATTCGAGCCATGGCAATCTCGATCTTTTATGCGGCCGGCACTCTCGCCGGCGGTGTAGCCGCTCCTGCATTGTTTGGAGTGCTCATTGGGAGTGGATCGCGCACACATGTTTTTTATGGCTACCTTGTTGGATCTGCTCTGATGCTGGTTGGAGCCGCCACGGAGTGGAAGCTGGGCGTGAAAGCAGAAGGGCAGTCGCTGGAGGAAATCAGCGCACCGCTCGCCAGAGCCACTTGAGCTCAAGGTGAATATAGAAAGAGGGGAAGCTGTGCGGAATACCCCACAGCTTCCATTTGCGGCTAGCTCGCTTTGCGGGGGCTTTCAAGGTCTTCCTGCGGATATGCCGACCATTGGTTTGTGCCTTTGTTTGGTGAGCCGAGCGGTGAGGACTCCCCACCTTTTGCCAACTGTATTCTGTTTGCGCCAGGCTGTTGAGCTGAGTTATGAGGCCAGCAGCTCGGTACCGAGTTGGTTGGATAATCGACGTCGTAAATTATAGGAGTTTCGCTTCGCAGCATCGGCACCAGCACCGCTAATAAACCATCGGCCACATCACGCAGGACTCGGCCGTGGCTATGTCCTTTGTCGAAGACAGTGGTAATGAGAGCGGCTGCAGTCGTCGTTCTGCAAACTGACACCAGCCCAGGCAGAACATGCGATTTTGCCGAACTGGCAGACGCTGATAAAATCTTACCAACAGTCTTCCCAACCTGTGGGGCTATAGCTCAGCTGGGAGAGCGCATCGTTCGCAACGATGAGGTCGTCGGTTCGATCCCGACTAGCTCCACCAAATTCTAACCCTATGAAAATACTCGAGTTCTGCGCGGTTTGATCGAACGTACAATAGTCGTACAGTGCCTTCGGCTGACTCGACTGCAAAGCCGTGTCAGCCAGGTTCCGGATTCTTAAGCGCTCGCTGCACACATCGCGCACAGTTCGTTCTGAGAAGGTTCAAATCCTCTCTTCCCGATCAATTATCTTCAAACAGATACGCCTTCAGAATCTCTAAAACCGTCGTAGGTAAAATGCGACAGTGTTACTTCGCTGGTTTTCCAATTGCAATTCCTTTGATATTTAACGAGAACTTTCAATTGATATAACCTTGGAAATCCAGCACTTAGAGTTTCTGCCACAACGCCCGACAGCTCGGTTCTAGTTGGCAAAAGATGCTCTGCTTCACTTATTCTTTTCGAGATGCATCCAGAATGTTAAGACATTACCAGCAAACAAGTATGCGGGATGATCTAACCATAAATCGTAGTAGCCCATCCCTAAACTTATCAATCGTTGCGTAACGCTCGTACAGGATCAATCAAGAATGCTCTTCGGGCTGGAATGTAGCTGGCCAGGAATGCAATCACTGCCAGCACAAGAGGACTGAGCAGGAACGTGAGTGGATCCACGGTCCTTATTCCGAACAACAGGCCAGACATGAGCCGCGCCATGGCAAACGCTCCGGCGCCGCCAATCAGCAATCCTAGAACTGTCAGGCTGCCGGCCTTGCCCAGAATCAGACCCAGTATCTTGCTTCGACTGGCGCCCACGGCTATGCGAACCCCAATCTCGCGAGTGCGTTGTGACACCAGGTAGCTCAAGACGCCATAAAGCCCCAGGGCCGCAAGCACCAGGGCAATCATCGAAAAAATGGCCATCACAAAAGTGCCAAAACGAGGAGAGACAAGCCCCTGATCAACAACCTGCTGCATAGTAAGAAATGGACCAATGGACTGGTCCCGGTCTACGGACCAAATTGCCTGCTGTACCTGGCCGATAAAGGCCTGCGGATCACCTGCCGTGCGAACCACCAGGTTGTAGCTAACCAGGGTGCTTTGATCCAGGGGGAGATACACTTCGCGGAACGGCTGCTCCCCCAGGCTGGAGTGGTGTACGCTTCCCACGACACCAACAACTACGGCGTCATAAGGACCGTCAAATTGGAATTTAAGATGGTGGCCAATTGCGCTGGTGTCGCCAAACACCTCACGCTTGAACGCATCGTTGATAACCACGACCGGCGGCTGCCCATTGCGATCTTCATTGGTAATGTATCGGCCTTCGCGCAATGGAATATCCATGATTTTCAGGTAGTCAGGAGAAACAGAGCGCACAAAAGTCGTGTATCCCTGGCCGGAGGGAGCAACAGCATTGAACGGCGTCGGGTTATTCAATCCGCTCAACGGCATCTCGCTTACAATGCCTTCCCCTTCTACGCCGGAGATATTGGCAATGTTCCCCAATGCCTGGTGCCAGAAGTTGGCGAGTTTAGTTTCATCATTATATTTAGTGAACGGCAAAGCAATCCGTGTGGTAAGCAGGTTGGCGGTACGGAAACCGGGATCTACGCGTTGCAGTTCATCAAGACTGTGCAACAGTAATCCCGCACCAATCAAAAGCATCAGCGAACACGCAATCTCCGCCACAATCAGCCCGGTCTGCATGTGGCCCAGCCCGAGCCCGATGCTGCGGCTGCCCTGTTTGAGCGAGTCCACCAGGGAGATTGAGCCAAAGTGCAAAACCAGCGCGATGCCGAAGAACAATCCCATACAAAGCGAAACTGCCAGAGCAAAAAGAAGAACACGGCCATCCACGCCTAATTGTGATAACCGTGGAATGGAACTCGGGCCAAAGCGGCGTATGAGGCCGGTAAATCCAATTGCAACCACACTGCCCAGAATGGCGCCCAGGCAAGAGAGAACAATGGTTTCCGTGAGCAGTTGCCGGGCCAGCCGCCAACGCGATGAGCCGAGTGCGACCCGAACAGAAATCTCAGCCCTCCGGGCCAGGGCTTGCGCCAGCATCAGGTTGGCCAAATTGGCCCCTACAATTAAAACCACAAAGCACACCGATGCGAGCAGCGTCAGGAGCACAGCGCGATAATTCTTTACTACTTCATTGCCCAAAGGAAGCAGAATGGTATGCCAGCCCTTATTTTGATCGAGGTGGTCTTTTTCAAGTCGGCGGGAAATTGTGTCCATTTCCGCCTGTGCCTGGTTCATACTCACGCCGGAAGCCAATCTTCCAATCACGATTTGAGAACGAAATCCGCGCATCGCCTCTATATTGGTCTGCATTGGCAAGTAGATTTCGCTGACGCCGCCAAGGTCGAAGAACGGCGGCAAGATGCCGACAACCGTATAGAGTGAGCTGTTCATATTGATTTGCCGGCCTACAATGGAGCGGTCCCGGCCGAACAGGCGAGTCCACAGGCCATCACTTAATATGGCAACTTTGGGTCCCTTCCAGACTTCTTCACTCCGGTCAAATTCACGGCCTTCTATGGGGTTGATGCCAAGCATCTTGAAAAAGCCGGCGCTCACATAACGGCCATGCACCTGCAGTGGGTGCTCAGTTCCCCTGATCGTGAGCAGTGGAGCATAGTTGCTTTCCGACCCAAGACCCTCAAAGGTATGCGTATCTGCGCGGTAACCAACAAAATCAGGAGGAGAAATGCCTTCGCGGCTTCCCTGCATCCATGCACCGTAGAGACGGACCAGGTGGTTGGGCTGGTAATAAGGCAGGGGCTTCAGGAGCACCGTATCAACAACGCCGTAAATGGCGGCGCTTGCCCCTACTCCGAGCGCAAGAATGATGAGAGCAAAAGTGGTGAAAACTGGGTTTCTGAGGAGGTTTCGGAGTGCATAACGAACATCCTGAAGGACTGAAATCATTTCTTTCTCCTCGGGAAATTCCTCAACTCAATTGGTATCGAACTTTATAAAATAAATGTCAACATCTTTCTAAATGCCGAGAAGCGCAACCTGCTCTGACACGCTCCTACTACTCTGCGCGCAACGCTTGTGTAGGCTCAATCCGGCATGCACGAAGTCCGGGCACCACGCCCGCAACAACGGCGCTCAGTAAGAGAATGCCCACTGTGATAGCAAAGACGACTGGATCTACAGGCTGTGTTTGATACAACACTGACCTGATCAGCAAACCTGCGGCAATGGCGCCGCCCGATCCAATCAGCAGTCCGATTAAGACCGGACGCATTCCATCCAGCAGGACCAAACGCAACACTGCACCTCGCTGCGCTCCCAGGGCCAGCCGGATTCCAATCTCGGTAACGCGTTGTGACACCAGGTAAGAAAGCACGCCGTACAGGCCAATTGCCGCCAAAAGAAGTGAAAGCGCAGCGAACGCTAACGCCAGCGTGGCACTAAAACTCTGGCTGGCTGTGGCCCGTTCAATGATCTGCTGCATTGTAAACACATCGTACACGGGGAGCGACGGATCAAGCGCCGCAATCTGCTTTTGCACGGGAACAGACAGTGCCAGTGGCTCCCGGGCGGTGTGGATCACAATGGTGGCGCCACTGGTTCGGTCTGGGATTCCTGAAAAGATTGGAAAATAGATTGTGGCCCTCACCGGTTTGCCCAGATCATGAAGCGTGTCACCGACGACGCCGATAATCTCATAAGGTTCCGGCTTGTTCGTCCAGGAAAGACTCACGTGCCTGCCCAGCGGGCTTTCATTGGGAAAAAATTGATCGGCAAATTTCCGGGAGATGATCACGTAGCGCGTCCTCTCCAGTCTCTCGTTATCCCGGAAGAAGCGGCCACTTTGCAGCGGAATCCGCAAAGCTTTGAAATATTCAGGATCTGCGCTGCGGTAAAGAGCGCTATTGTCAGCCGATGGAGCCTGAGATGGATGCTCTGGAATTGTAAACACCAGGTCGCCTTCATAACCATCACCCGGTGCAGTGGAAATGAGTCCGGCAGCTTGCACTCCGGGCAGGCGGCGAACGCGTTCCAGCAGCGACTCATGAAAGGCAAGGACCATTTCCGGTTTGTCATACTGCTTTTCCGGCAGCCCATACTTAATGGTCAATACGTTCTCTGTCACGCAGCCGAGGTCAGAGGTCCGCAGGTGAAGAAAGCTTTTAAACAGCAATCCAGAGCTTACAGTCAGCATCACCGTAAGGGCAATCTCAACTGCCAGCAATATTCTCCGCAAGTTGGCGCGCGAGACGCTTCCGCTAACGGACCGAGAAGAGTCTTGCAGAACGCTGAGCACAGACGTCCCTGTGGACGAAATGGCCGGAACCAAGCCGGCAAACACTGTGCACAAAAAAACCAGAATGATAGCGAAAGCCAGCACCAAGCCATCCATGTGAATGCTGTCCACGCGCGGTAAATGCCGCCAGTGGCCCGCAAGCCACTGCGTTGCCGAGAATGAGAGAATTACCCCGAGCGTTCCACCGATCAGGCAGATCAGAAAAATTTCAGCCATCTGTTCGCGCAAGAGAGTAAAACGGTTTCCTCCTAGTGCCGCGCGGATCGCCACTTCCTTGCGCCGTGCGGCACCGCGCGCCACCAGAAGATTGGACAGGTTCAGGCAGGCAATCAGCAACATGCAGCCAACAGATCCTAGCAGCACAAGCAGCGGGGTTTTTGCGTCCTGCACCACATCATCACTTAGTGGACGGAACACGGCGTCTTCGGCGACCGGAAGAGATTGGTTCGCCATGTGGATTTGATATTGCAGAGCGCTTACCTGCTTGATCGCAGCTGCGGCACTCACATCTTTCTTTGCCCGGGCGATTACGTAACTCTGGTGATTGTCATGCTGCAGAACGCCGCTGGGCGGATCAAAGCTGTCAATGTATGGCACCCAGAGCTGCACTACAGGCTGAGGATAAGTAAACCACTGGGGAAGAACACCGACGACGGTATAGGAATTCGTATCGAGCCGGACCTGTTTGCCCACAATCTCTGGGTTCCCGTTGAACCGCCGCTGGAACAGGTTCCATGACAGCATTACTACCTTGTTGGCGCCGGGTTGATCTTCGTCACGCGTAAATGTCCGGCCCAGCGCGGGTTGCACACCCAGCAGAGAAAACAAATTCCAGGAGCCCGCCGCGGCAGCCACAACTTCCGGCAACTCCGTATGCTCGCCTGTTAGATTACAACCCCACCAGCGCCACGCAGCCATGTCCTGAAAGCCTCGTGTCTGCTCGCGCCAATCGTGGAAGTCTCCGGGCGCCACCATACTGTACGGAGTATCGTTTTTACGAAAGTGCTCATAGACCATGACTAGTTTGTCTGGACTTTCAAAGGGCAGAGCCTTCAAGAGCACAGAGCGGACAATGGTAAAGAGTGAGGTTGTAGCGCCGATGCCTAAAGCCATTACCAGAATTGAGATCACCGCGAATCCAGGCGCACGCCCTAAAGTACGCAAGCCATAGCGCAGATCCTGTGCGGCTTTGCCCAAAGAGTTTCCCAGGCGGTGAGGTTGTTCTATCGAATCCATACGTATCCCAGTTTGCGCGCTTTTAGCCACCAGATCAAATACCCAGTGGAAAGATCTTTGCCTTTGTTCCTTTCCGGCAACAATGGCGTCCATAGCACCGCAAAAGCCTTTGCAGTTGTGTCCCGCATCTAAACCTTAATCCACTTAAATACAGCCCGCTTTGCGAAGCTGCTCACGGACATCTTCCTCGGATAATCCAATGATTTCATCGAGTAAATCAGAGATATCATCTGAGGCCTGCAATCCTCGTTTCCGATCAATGGCCAAGGCGACATCGGCAACAGTCTGGCATTCAAGCATGTCCCGCAGTGCCAACTCAACCTGGAACTCAACACGCAGACGACCGGCAATCTGAATGGCAAAGAGAGAATGGCCGCCCAATGCAAGGAATTCATCGGTAGCACCTACCGCGGCGATTCCGAGCACTTCACCCCAGACCGCTGCTACGCGTGCTTCAGTCGGCGTGCGTGGAGCAACAAAAGAGCGCTCCGTGGACGAACGCAAAGAGATAAGGCGCTGCGTTTCTGCCATGGTCGAACGCGAAGCAATAAGGCGCTGCAGCAGCGAATGCGCGGTAGCGCGCGACCCGGCAAGCAATGCGGGAAAATCTTGTTTGGAGAAAAGTGCCTGGGTCAATCCGGCGGTCAGCATCCGCCCAAGTGCCGGCATCGCCTCATCGACTGCGATGCCGCTCTCAAGGCGCTGCTTTTCTAATACAGAATGGATTTCTGGAATGGCAGAGGCAAGTTGACGCTGCCATTTCCCGCTCTTCCAACCGTCCCAATTCACGGAGAGAACGCGCATGGGAGCGGTATTTTCCAAGTGCGCCACTGCATCCAGACATGCATTGGCCGCGCTATAGTCAGCCTGGCCCAATCCGCCGGCAACGGAGAATGTTGATGAAAACAGGACCAGCGTTCGTCCGCCACGTTCGCGCAATGCGCGAGCCAAGACCAGCGCCCCTTCAAGTTTTGGTTTAAGCACTGCACGTGCTGCTGCCAGTGTTTTTGTCTGAATGAAACCTGTTCCAGGTGTCCCAGCGAGATGCAGAACGGCACTGACGGTGCCGAGGCGCGCCTCCACAAGATCAAGAGCGGCTTTTACCTGTTCGGATGAGGAAACATCGGCCTCCACCGTAAGCACTTCAACCTGTGCAAACGCCTGGGGAAGGGGTTGCGCATGGCGTCCAAGCAATGCGATGCGCGCCTTACGATGTTGAACCAGCCATTCGGCAATTTGCAATCCAAGTTCACCGAACCCTCCCGTAATCAGATAGACACCGCGATCGGGAAAGGCATTCGCGACGTTTATTCCATCCAGGGTCATGCGTTCAAGTGTCTGGACCCAGCGATTGCCTCCGCGCCATGCCACCACTGCGTCTGGCGAGCTGCCGCGTAATTCATCTTTCAGAAACTCTATGGATGAACCGGAAATGGTTCCGGAGCCACACGGCTCAATATCAATTTGCCGGCATTCCAAACCCGGCTGCTCAAGCGGAATCACCCGCAGGATGCCGGATACGGCCGCTTTAGCTGGCTCAAGAGCATCATTCAGGCTTAGCCGCCAGGCACGATTCGTGATAGTGAACAAAGAAGGTGTCCAGGAAATTGCGGCGGCTTCCGAGGCCAGCAGCAGAAGGCTATCAAAGCCGGACGCCAGCACGCTTTCGCAGTCCGCTGCCAGATCGCGAGATTCCGTAATGTTCCACAGATGAACAACAGAGTGGGGAAGGCCAGAATCGCGGGCACGCAGCATTTCCAGCAATTTCTCATATGCCGCAGAATCGCCTGGAGGTATCCGAAAAGCATCTTCGGCAATTCGCTCGAAGCTTTCTCCGGCTACTACTGTAACGATACGCGTACCGCTCCGGCAGAAAGACTCACTCAGCTTTTGGCCAATGCCCGCATTATCCAGAAAAAAGAGCCAGCCGCCGGGGCCGGTTACATCGCGGGGCGGCAGGGCACTTGCCGGAACAGCGAGCTTCCAGGTTGGCAGATAATACGGTCCTTGCTGCGGCCTGGCGCCCAGCGAGACGGGACGCGATTCGTCATACCAGTAGCGCCTGCGCTCAAAAGGATATGATGGCAGTGGTGTTCGGCGGAGCTGCTCATCTTTGTGGAACGCTTTCCAATCAATTCTGACGCCTCGATTCCATAATTCGCCGAGCGCGTGCAAAATCGTGATGTCATCTGACTGACCGTGGTCTGGTTCAGAGAGGGAAGCGACTGCATGGACATGATGAGCACGCACGATTTTCGAAAGAACCTGCATGGGACCAACTTCAAGAAATACCGGGCGGGGCAGGGCCGCGGCTGCGGCAACGCCATCCCCGAAGCGCACAGTGCGGCGCAGCTGTGATACCCAGTAATCTGTAGAGGTGGCTTGTTCAGCGCGAATCCATTCCCCCGTAACACAAGACAAAAAACGGAGCCGAGGCGGCGAAAGATGCACATGAGAGAGAGCATGCGAAAAAGGCCCCAGCGCAGCATCCATCAACTCAGAATGATAAGCATGTGAGGTATGCAAACGGCGGCAAGGAACGTTACGGCGGCCAAGTTCCTGCTCAAAGGCATCCACCGCCGCATACGATCCGGAAAGCACGGCCATACCCGGCCCGTTCTCAACCGCGAGAGAAATTCCGCTGGGAAGCCCGGCTAATTCATGCTTGGGAAGGTTCACGGCGAGCATTGCACCCGGCGGGCACTCCTGCATTGCAGCGGCGCGCGCCGCTACAACCGCAATCGCATCAGCGAATGAAAATACCCCGGCCAGACATGCGGCAACAAGTTCACCGATGCTATGGCCCAGCATGGCAGCAGGTTCAATGCCCCAACTCATCCACAGCCGCGCCAGGGCATATTCAATGGTAAACAACGCGGGCTGCGCATAACGCGTTTGACGAATCACATTCGCGTTGTCCAGCTGGCGGAGATCAAGGCCGATCAAGGGACGGAATGCTTCCGCGCATTCAGATGCGACCTGACGAAAAACTGGCTCCTGCTCATAGAGAGCGGAGGCCATCCTTACATGCTGTGATCCTTGTCCGGGAAACAGGAAGACGACGGAAGGCGGTAAAGTGGGATCACAAACAACTCCAGATTCCACACGATCCAGAGCCTCCATGGCTTCACCGCTGGTGGATGCCACCACACTACAACGATGGGAGAACCCAGCCCGACCGACGTGCAACGTGTAGGCTACCTCTGCCAGATTTGCATCAGGACGGTCGCCAAGATAACGCGCCAGATTCGCTGAAGCACTTGTAAGTGCGGCATTGCTGCGAGCAGACAAGGTAAGTAATTGCAAACGGCGGGCACATACCTGGGCAGGCGGAGTTGGAGCTTCCTCAAGCACCACATGAGCATTGGTGCCGCCAATGCCGAAAGAACTTACACCGCCGCGCCGTGGATGAGCGCCGCGCCTCCATGGCGTGGCCTCCGTGACGATATGAAATGGCGTTTCGGCAATGTTCATTTCAGGATTCGGCTGCTGGAAGTGCAACGTGGCTGGAATCAGTTCATTTTCTAACGCCAGTGCCATTTTTAGGAATCCAGTGATTCCAGCAGCGGTATCAAGATGCCCGATATTTGTTTTCACCGTTCCAATAGCGCATCCGGTGTGATTTTGAGTTTCACTAAAAACCTGCTTCAGGGCTGCAATCTCAATGGGATCTCCCAATCGCGTGCCGGTCCCGTGTGCTTCAATGCAGGAGATGGTGGAAGGATCAACGCCAGCCGCCGCCAGGGCGCGGCGAATCACGGCTGCCTGGCCATCCACGCTCGGCGCTGTGTAGCCAACCTTGCCTGAACCATCATTATTAATGGCGGACCCGCGAATGACTGCGTAGATATGATCGCCATCGTCAATCGCTTCCTGGCGGCGTTTCAATACAGCAATGCCCATACCATTGCCAAAAACCGTGCCTGTAGCGCGAGCATCGAATGCGCGGCAATGGCCGTCAGTAGATAAAATGCTTCCTTCCTGGCTTATATAAGCAACAGGCTGCGGAGATCGAATGGAGACGCCTCCCGCCAGTGCTATATCGCACTCATGCGCCAGCAGGCTCTGGCAAGCAAGGTGAACAGCGACCAGCGAGGTTGAGCAGGCAGTCTGCACGCAAACGCTTGGACCAAGAAGGTTCAGCTTGTAGGAAACACGCGTTGTAAGGTAATCCTTGTCATTGCCGATTGTGAGTTGAAGGCCCTCACCCGCAGGAAACGTGCCCCGCTCCAACAGGCGCATCAGGTAAGAGTTCATCCCAGCCCCAGCGAAAAGCCCGATCAATCCTGAGTACGTGAATGGATCATAGGCCGCATCTTCCAGGGCTTCCCACGCGCATTCCAGAAACAGCCGCTGCTGGGGATCAATCAGCCCCGCCTCTGATGGGCTGTAGCCGAAAAAAGACGCGTCAAAAAGATCAATATCTTCAAGGTTGGAAGAAACCAGAACGGCGTTTGGATGATCAAGCAAATTGCGGGAGATTCCAGCGCGCAAGAGCTCCTCCCGCGAGTGAGCAACAATGGATTCTGCGCCATCGCGGAGATTGCGCCAAAACCGGGCAATCGACGGAGCACCCGGGAAACGCCCAGCCATGCCGATGACCGCAATGTCGAATTCACGGTCTGTCGTATCCAATTCGTGCGGGTGATCTGTCATTTTGCGCTAATCCTGCACCGCTTCACGAGTGCGGGCCAGACGTGATCTTGCCTGATGACCCCTGGCAGCACGCGCGCGCTCGGCTTCAAGAGATGGGCTTTCCGCCACCGTCATGGCAAGGCGCTGCGCCAGTGCCGTGACCGTGGGATAACGGAAAATGTCAACAATGGGTGCTTGAATCTGATGCTCATTAAGCAGCCGGTTGGCGAAGCGAACCAGCGTAAGCGAGGTGGCCCCAAGGTCAAAGAAATTCTGATTGGAACCAACCACAACACCATTGAGTTCCTGGGACATGGCAGCCGCAATCTTATTCCCAAGAACATCGTCAATCGGAGCCACTTGAGCGCGTTGTTGAGGCTTCTGTTGTTCTTCTATCGCTGGAAGTGATTTACGGTCCACCTTCCCGTTAGAACCCAGCGGCAGCTTATCGAGAATCGCAAAAGCCGATGGAACCATATATGCAGGAAGCAGCCCTTCCAGATGACGGCGCAAAGCTTGAACTGACGTAGAATTCGCATCGTGTTTCATGGCAGGCATCTGGACCAAAGGCATGGCTGCCACAGGCAGAGCATACCCAGCCATCGAACTATGTATGATTTCTTGGGTAGAACTGAGATTGAGCAACTCTCGCACACGCTCAGTATCAACGCTGCCGATCTGACAATTCCCCATGCCGCAAAGTGGCGCCGACGATTCCAGCAACTGCATAAGAATGCCGGCCTCAATAAGGCAAAAATCACGCGCTTTGCTGCCATAAAGTGGTTCAATCGCTCTTTTTTCAGCCACCAAGAATAACGAGATGGCTGAGTTATGAAATGTTTCGCGGTTGGCAGGCCAGTGAATACTTTCCGGTATTTCACTGGAAGAGATCAAATGTAATCCGTGATCAACCGGGTGGTAATAATAGATTCCAGCTCCTAAGCCTTCCACCCGTCCCGGCTTAATGGAGAGATACAGCTGCACAGGATAAACACCGCCGGCGGATGCATATTGATATTTGGGCTCTCCATTCATGCTGATTTGCCGCAGTTGGCCCAGAAAGCGGCTGAAATTGTTAAATGGCAAAGGCTCTGAACGAAATGCGTGATGACTGCGGCGCTCATAGAAAGCCTCCGCATCTGTGCCAGAACTTAAAGCTATGGTCATTGTCACGTCATCGCCCGAACGCAACTGCAGCGCCTGATGCTTGAAGCTCTCTCGTGCAGAAACATCTAGGATCACATCTGAAGAAGCAGCCGCAGGTTCTGCCGCTACGGATTTATCTTTATCCAGCACGACATAGGCAGCGAGGCGTCTGCCGGAGGCGGAGTTCAATACTGTTACCACTGCTTCCTTCACTCCTGCGTGCGTCCGCAATGCCGCCTCGATCTCCCCTAACTCAATCCTGTGTCCCTGGATCTTGACCTGCGCA